>NZ_JBHVDM010000077.1:0-34598 GCF_042802775.1 Nocardia sp. NPDC057455
GGGCTTCGCCACACCGGGTGTCGTCGTTTTTCCGGCTCAGCGGAAGATCTTGAGCAGCACCAGCCCGACCACCAGGGCGGCGGCGCCGATCAAGCTGTACTTCACTTTCGGCTCGTTCAGCTTCCCGACCACGATCTGCTTGGTGTCGTCCGCGATGCGATGCGGGTCCGCGCGTACCGCGAGTTCGTCGAGCGTGCTCGCCAGCCGAGTGCGGGCGGCCTCGATCTCCTGCTCGATCCGCTCGGTATCCCTTGCCACGTTCCACCCTCCTGTTGTCGATTGCCGCGCCCGGTGCACGATCACGCCGCATACTCGGCCGTTCGTGCGGCACCCGGGGCTCGCGGACGAGTGTATCCGCCGCCACGCCGCACCAACCGGCCGCGCGCGGATCGCCTGTCCGGACCTTCGGATACCGTGCTGGAGGTGACCACCAACCAACGACTCTCCCCGGGCGACGCCGCCCCCGAGTTCACGCTTCCCGACGCCGACGGCAAGAACGTCTCGCTGTCGGACTACCGCGGTCGCAAGGTGATCGTGTACTTCTACCCCGCGGCGAGCACGCCCGGCTGCACCAAGCAAGCCTGCGACTTCCGGGACAACCTGGCCGAACTGGACGGCGCGGGCATCGATGTGGTGGGTATCTCCCCGGACAAGCCCGCCAAGCTGGCCAAGTTCCGCGACGCGGAGCAGTTGACGTTTCCCCTGCTGTCGGACCCCGACCGCGCCGTGCTCACGGCTTGGGGCGCCTACGGAGAGAAGACCATGTACGGCAAGACGGTGGTCGGCGTCATCCGCTCGACCTTCTTGGTGGACGAGTCGGGCAAGATCGCCGTCGCGCAGTACAACGTCCGCGCCACCGGCCACGTCGCCAAGTTGCGTCGCGACCTGTCGGTGTAGCGCCGCGGGCAGCGAAAAGCCCGGCGCCACAGGGGCGCCGGGCCGAAATCGGGATGCGGTCCGGGTGGATCAGGCCTGCAACACCTGCTGGGCGGCCCATTGCGCCATCAAACGCAGGTGCTCATCCCACCAGTCCGCGGCTTCCGGGGTGAACACGGCGGGCGGTGGAGCTTCGCCGGGGAACAACAGCGCGCCGTCGGGCGCGTTCAACTTGCGATCGGCCGGAACTCCGGTACCCGGCACCACCTGCGCCGGGGCGCTCGTCTCCGGTCCGTTCGCGGCGTCGGCGGCTACCAGCGGCAGCGGACGCGGTGCGGCACCCCAGCGCTGGTCCGGAAACTGCGCTCCGGTCGCGGTGGCATCGGCGCCGGAGCCGAGCGATCCATCGGACGACTCGTGCGCCTCGGTATCCACCGGCCGGACCGGATCTGCCGGATGCGACGCACCGGCGCCCTCGATCCGCGCATCCGACACCACGCTCGGCATCGGCCGCGAGGAGTCGGTCAGCAGGTAGCTCCCGCCGACGACCATTCCGCTGGCCAGTACCCCGGCCGCGGCGAATACCGCGACCCCGCCGCGCGCCCGGTGCGGCTCGCCCACCGGGTCGGCGCAGGCGTCCTGCTCCAACCGCACGCTCAACGCCGCGCCCGCGGCGGAGGCGAAAGCTCCTATCGTGCAGGGGATCACCGGCGCTCCGAACTTCTCGACCGCCGCCAGCACCGCCGACCCGGCACCCGCCGAGCCGATCAACGCCACCACGTCCGGCCGCGCGTCGGCGGCCTCCAGCTGCTCCCAGGCGGCCGCGACGCCCATGCCGAGCGACCGCGGCGTCGCCCGGCCCGCCTGCCCCACCGCCGCCAGCACCCTGCGACGGCCGTGGTCGACCAGGGTGAACGCCTGGTACCCGGGCACCACCTCGCAGATCAGCAGGTTGTCGTAGGCCTCGAGCCACGTCATCATGCTCGCCACGCTCAGGTGGGCCGATTTCACCGAGACCATCGAGGCGCTGTGCCAGGGACCTGCCGCCAACCGGGTCACGACGGCGCGCCGCTCGGCGGCGTCCCGATAGGCGACCGCGACGCCACCGACCGTCCATTCCGAGCCCAGCCCCGCGGCCAGGGCGCTCAGCGCGGTCTCGACCGCCGCGGCCACGTCGGCCTTGCCGTCGCCGTCCGCTCGCACCACCCGGCGCAGCAGCACCCGGTCGGCGAGCTTCTTGCCGTCGGCGAGCGCTACCGCGTGCACGGCACCGCGCTCGGTGGAAACGCCGAGAGTCACCACAGATTCAGCTACCACTGATACGCCTTCCCTCTGTGCATTTGACCGGGCTCACGCATGCCGAAAGCCATGAGCCCCATGGATTCCCCTGCTCGGAACACACGTCGCGATGCACGCGCGCTCGGTATGTGTTCGGCACCACATCGGTTACGGATGGGTAGCGGAAATCAAGCCGCCTGGACTCGAACGACGGATGCGCGTATCGCCCGACTGCCGCTACCGTTAGCCTGGATGCGTGGAAGTACGCGCGGAGGCCAGGTCGAAGCACCGTGTGGACCCTGCGTTGGAGCTGCAGGACGACCCACAGGAACTCATGCCGCGACGCCGGCCGACGCAGGAACGCAGCAAACGAAAGTTCGACGCCTTACTCCAGGCGTCCAGGGAACTGCTCGTCGAGGTCGGGTTCGAGTCGTTCACCTGCGAGGAGGTGGCGGCCAGGGCGGAGGTGCCGATCGGCACGCTCTATCAGTTCTTCGCCAACAAGTACGTCATCGTCTGTGAGCTGAATCGGCAAGACCTGGTTGCCGTTTCCCAGGAGCTGGCCGACTTCCACGGCGAGATCCCGTCGCTGGACTGGCTGCGGCACATGAACCAGTTCGTCGACCATCTGGCCAACCTCTGGATGACCGACCCGTCCCGGCGGGAAGTGTGGCTCGCCATGCAGTCCACCCCGTCCACGCGGGCCACGGGCGCGATCCACGAGAAGCAGTTCGCCGAGGTCGTCTCACAGATGCTGCGACCGCTCACTCCACGCACCCCACGGGTGCGGCGCACCATGATGGCCGAAGTGCTGGTGCACGTGGTCTATTCGATGCTCAACTTCTCGGTGCAGGACGAGCAGAGCAGCGCGGAAGCGGTCGCCGAACTCAAGCGGCTGATGGTCGCCTACCTGCTCGTCGCGGAGAAGGAATCGCGCACCGGCAGCGAGCGATAACGGTGGCCCCGGCCGCAGCCGGGACCACCGTGCGGCTCAACCGGCGCTGTCGCGGCCTTCGATGAGGTCGGCCAGCTCGCCCGGGTCCTCGAGCACCACCATCGCGGCGGCGGTGTCGCCGTCGTGCGTCAGTGACAAGTGCACCCGCACCCGGGGCAGGAATTCCGCGGCGAGGCCGTGCAGTTTGATGCTCGGCCTGCCCCACGCGTCGTTGACCACCTCGATCAGCGGATACGGGTTGTCCCCGATCTGCGGGCGGCGGGCGAACCGGGACGATGCCCAGGCTTTGAGCACCGCCTCTTTCGCCGCCCACCGCGCCGCGTAGCTGCGCGCCGGGTCGGTCCCTTTGCTCTGGCAGTAGCGCCGCTCTCCCGCGGTGAAACTTTCCCTGAGCATGGTCGTGCCTGCGCGTTCGAGCTGTTCGGCGAACTCGGAGATGGTCACCAAGTCCAGGCCGATACCGAGGATCGTCATAGGCGGGCAGCCTACGACGTACTCGGCGAGCCCGCGCGCGGACCCGGCGCGGCGAGTTGCCCCGCCGCGCTTCCGGTTACGCGCATCCGATGCCCTTCGCGCGGTAGGCGCCGTCCTCCGCGAGGCGTGCCTCCGGCGAGAGCAGCACATCGGCCTCCAGCTGCCGAGCCCGCTTGGCCGGGGTGCCGTCGCCGCCGAGCCTGCGATCCGCGGGACGCTCGTACAGCGGCGCGCCGCCACACATCGCCTCCACGAACCGCTGCCTGCCCGCCAGCTGACGCTCCTGCGCCCTGCGCTGGTACTCCTCGCGCCGTCCCGGCTCGACGGCCTGGATGAACGCCTCCGGATGCACGACGGCCAGCAGGCCGTTCACATGGCCGAAGCCGAGGGAGGTGACCAGACCGGCCTTGAGCGGAAGGCGATCGCCCAGCCGCAGCGGCTCACGCACCCACACCAAGTGCGGGAAGGCCAGCATCTTCTCGTCGACGCAGTCGAGGCTGCGGTTCGGCGGGATGACGCCCTGCTCCAGCACCTGGCACAGGCCGATCAGCTGGAAGGCCGCCGCGCCACCCTTCGCGTGCCCGGTGAGGGTCTTCTGCGACACGACGAACAGCGGAGCGCCGTCCGAGCGTCCGATGGCCGTCGCGAGGCGCTCGTGCAGTTCCGACTCGTTCGGGTCGTTGGCAGCCGTCGAGGTGTCGTGCTTGGACACCACGGCGATCTCGTCCGGGGTCACGCCGAGCTTGCGCAGCTCGGTCGCCAGCCTGGACTCCGCCCCGCCACGACCGGCGCCCAACGCGCCGAGACCGGGAGCCGGGATGGAGGTGTGCACGCCGTCCGCGAAGGACTGCGCGTAGGCCACCACGCCCAGCACCGGCAGACCCATCTCCAGCGCGACGCTGCCGCGCGCCAGCAGGACCGTTCCGCCGCCCTGCGATTCGACGAAGCCGCCGCGGCGGCGATCGTTGGCGCGGGAGAAGTACCGGTCGCTGATGCCCTTGGCGCTCATGGCCGCCGAATCCGCGGTGGCCGACATGTCACCGAAGCCGACGATGCCCTCGATGCCGAGATCGTCGTACCCGCCTGCCACGACCAGATCGGCCTTGCCGAGCCGGATCTTGTCGACGCCCTCCTCGACCGACACCGCGGCGGTGGCGCAGGCCGCCACCGGGTGCACCATCGCGCCGTAACTGCCGACGTAGGACTGCACCACGTGCGCCAGCGCCACGTTCGGCAGCGCCTCCTGCAGGATGTCGTTCGGGCGCGACTCACCGAGCAGGTTGTCGACGTACAGCGAGCGCATCGAGGACATGCCACCCATGCCGGTGCCCTGCGTGTTGGCGACCAGCGAGGGATGCACCCAGCTCATCAACTCCGCGGGGCTGAATCCGGAGCCGATGAAGGCGTCCACCGTGCACACGATGTTCCACAGCGCCACCCGGTCCACCGAAGCGGCCATATCGGGCGAGATGCCCCAGATGGTGGGGTCCCAGCCGGTCGGGATCTGGCCACCGACGGTGCGCGAGAGCTTGGCCCGGCGCGGCACGCGGATCTCGGTGCCCGCCTGGCGCGTCACGGTCCAGTCGCCGGAGCCGGCGACCGGCGTGATCACCGTGTGCTCCGGATCGGCGGCGTAGAAGGCGCGGGCCTCGGCCTCGCCGCCCACCGTGAACGACAGGTCCTGGTCGAGGAAGACCGAGGTCATCAGCGGGGCCGAGTTGTCGGTCATGGCGCCGTCGTCCTCGTAGCGGCGCACACCGCAGCGGGCGACCACGGCGTCGTGATAGCGCTCGGCCACCTCGTGCTCGGGCACGTAGTCGCCGGACGCGGCGTCGTACCAGCCCGGCTTCGGGTCGTTCTCCCAGGTGACCATGCCGGTGGTCCAGGCCAGCTCCAGCACGCCCGCCGCCGACAGCTCGTCGGAGACCTCCATCTCGAAGCGGGTGCGCGCCGAGCCGTACGGGCCGAGTTCGCCCGCGCCGACGATGACCACCATGTCGGCCGGATCCGCGGTCACCTCGCCCCACTCGGGCACCGGCAGTGCGGAGGTCACGGTCGGCGGCGCGGGCAGTGCGGCGATGGTACGACCGGCGTCGGCGTCGGTCTCCGCTTCCGCCTGCTCCGCGGCCTGCTTGGCCAGGGCGGGCAGGTCCAGCTTGGCCCGGGCGAGTCCACCGGTCAGGTCGATCTGCTGCGGGCCGCTCACGGTCACCTGGCGGGCCCGCGAGGTGCACCACTTGAGCAGTTCGTCGGCCATCTCGGCGGTGGACCAGGTCTGCACGCCGGCCTTCTCGACCGCCTCGACCATCGGGTCGTTGTGGCCCATCAGGCCGGTGCCGCGCACCCAGCCGATCAGCGCGTGCACCAGGGTGACCCGAGCCGACCACGACTTCTCGGCTCGCCACTTGGCGACCACCGCGTCCAGCGCCGCCTTCGACTCGCCGTAGGCGCCGTCGCCGCCGAACATGCCGCGGTTGGGCGAACCCGGCAGCACCACATGCAGTTTCGCGTCCACGTCGTGATCGGCGCCCAGCTTGGACAGGCCGCCGATCAGCCGTTCGACCGACCAGAGCAGCACACGCATTTCCATTTCGGCGCGCGCACCCGCGTCGGCGAGATCACCGGCCACCCGCGGCGCCGCGAACGGCAGCAGCAGCGTGGGCGTCATCGCGTCCTTGACCTTGATCTTCGCCCCGCCCGCGCTGTCGACCTGCTCGGTGCCGATCCAGTCGATCAAAGCGTCGATGTCCTGATAGGACGCCATGTTGGCGGGCACCACCCACAGGGCCGCGCCATGGCGGGCGTTGTCCCGGTACAGCTTCCGGTAGAAGCCGAGGCGTTCGTCGTTCAACGCCGAGGTGGTCACCACCACCGTGGCGCCACCGCTGAGCAGCCTGCCGGTCACCGCCGCGGCGATGGACCCCTTGCTGGCGCCGGTGATCACCGCGATGTCCGAGGACCACAGTCCGGGCTCTTCGGTGCTCAGCGCCGCCTCGGCGATGCGCTCGTATACGCCCGCGAGCACCGAACGCGCCTCGTGCATCGCCCGCTGCCGCCACCAGTTCGCCTGCGCCGCAACGGCTTCACCCGCACCGATGAATCCGGTGACCGGTCCGTTCCCGCTGCCCGAGTCGTCGGCCAGCCACAGCCGGGCCAAATCCTCGCGCGCCGTGGCCCACCGGTCGTCCAGCAGTACCGCCTTGCGGGCGTCGAAGGCGGGCGCGACCAGACGCGGCCAGTCCGCACCGAGTTCGGCCGACACCAGGTCGACCAGGGAGTCATCGGACGCTTCCGGTGCGGAGACCCGCTCGGACAGTCCGAGCTGTTCGAGCACGACGCGCGCGGCCGTGGCCAGCACGCCGTCGCGCCCGGTGATCTGTTCGGTGAATTCACCCAGCGCCGCGGCGTCGACGGTCGCACCGCCACCGCCGCCCGCCGAGGGCAGCGACACCGCGACACCGCGGCGGGCCGCGACGGCCTGCACGGCGGCGTCGATGGCGGCGTCGACCGAGGCAGCGTCGCCCAGCGCGCCGGAGACCAGCCCGCCCAGGTCACCGCCGCGCACGCTGGTGCCTTCCCTGGTGCCCAGCGACACCTCGGCGGTCACGTGGCTGGCCCACCCGTCACCGAGTTCCCAGACCTTCGTGACCCGATCGGCGATGGCGGCCGGACGCTTGCCGGACGGGCCGAACACCTTGCGCAGATGATCGCCGATGGCGTCGGTGAGCACCGTGCCGAAGGGACGGTAGGTCCGGGCGAGCCGCTCCACCGTCGCGGACAGCGCGCCCATGTCGGCGTCGGCCGCGCCGTCGATCGCACCGAGCGAGAGCTCGGAGCCGAGGTCGACCAGCAACTGGTTACGCCGGGAGGACACGCCGTCGCACAGACCCTCGATGGTGTCCACGGGGCCGATCTGATCCAGCCGCAGCTTGGTCCACAGGGCGATCAACACCCGGGTGGCGTCCGCTGCGGTGAACGCGATGTCGTCCGGACGCGGACCACCCGAACTCGGGGCGGGCGCGGCCACAGGGGCTGCGGCGACGGTCGCTGCCGGAGCCGCGGTGGCCGCCGGCTCCTCGACGGGCTCGTCGACCGGTGCGGGGTCGGTGTCGGTCGAGTAGACGATCGCCGCCTCCCGCTCGATGTTGAGCACCTCGACCTTGGCGCCGCCGAACGCGGGCAGCTTCAGCGTCTGACTGGCCAGGTTCGCCACGGTCGGCGTGGCGCCCAGACCGATCTCGACGAACCGCTCGACGCCGAGTCCGCCGTGCGCGGCATCGGTGAACAGCAGGTCTTGCGTCTCGATCCAGCGCACCGGGCTGGCGAACTGCCAGGCCAGCAACTCGACCAGCACCACGCGGCACAGCTCGGTCGGCCGGGCCGCCCAGCTGTCGAAGTCGGCCAGTACGGCCGCGAGCGGCTCGGACGGCACCAAGTCCGCGATCTCCTGAACGAACGCCCGCTCCAGCGAGAACAACCTTGGCACCAGGTTCGGGATGTATCGGCCGACCAGGACCTCCGGGCGCAGATCCACCGGCAGCAGCTGCTCGAGCTTCTGCCGGAACTCCGGAACGCCCTTGCGCAGCACCGTCGAGTGGAACGGCACGTCGATGCCGGGAACCACGATGAACGCCCGCTTGCCACCGAATTCGGCACGGCGGCGGTCGATTTCCTCTTCCAGCGCGTCCAGCCCGGCCACCGTGCCCGCGATCGCGTACTGCGACCCGCGCAGGTTCAAGTTGACCACCTCGAGGAACTCCCCGACCCGCTCGCCGACTTCCCGGACGAAGCCGACGACCTCCGCGTCGGGCAGCCCGATCTGCGAGGGCCGGATCGCGGCCATACGGTAATCGCTGCGGCCCTGCGCGTCCCGCGGCACCAGCTCGTGCATCGCGGAACCGCGCTGGAACACCACCTCGAGCACCGCCTCCAGCGGAAGCACTCCGGCGACGGCGGCGAGCGCGTTGTACTCGCCGACCGAGTGGCCCGCCAGCAGCGCGCCCTCGACGAACGCCCCGGCTTCGCGCAGTTCCGCTACCTGGGCGACACCGAGAACCGCCATGGCGACCTGGGTGAACTGCGTCAGGTGCAGCACGCCGTCCGGGTGCCGGTGTTCGACGCCCCGCGCCTTCAAGTAGGTCGGGTTGTCCCGCACCACGGCGAGAATCGAGAAGCCGAGCACCGCGCGGGTGTGCTTGTCCGCGCGGTCCCAGATCTCCTTGGCCGCCTTCGACCGGGAGCGGGCGTCCAGCCCCATCCCCTTGCGCTGGATGCCCTGGCCGGGGAAGGCGTACACGGTCTTCGGCGCCGCGGTGCGACCGGTCGCGGTCATCACCAGCTCGCCTTCGGCCCGGCAGGAGACCTCGACGATCTCGCTGCCCGCGTCGACGGCGACGCGCTCGACGCGCACATCGATCTGCGCACCGGGGCGGACCATGCCGAGGAACCGGGTGGTCCACGCGGTCAGCGTGCGCGCGGGCGCCGAAGCGGCCGGATCGACCGCCGACACCACGTGCTGTGCGGCGGCCGACAGCCACATGCCGTGCACGATCGGGCTGCCGAGGCCGGCGAGCTTCGCGGCGGAATCGCTGGTGTGGATCGGGTTGTGGTCACCGGAGACGGCGGCGAAGGCGTGCATGGTGCGCGGCGCCACGATGGTGACGTCGCGACGACGCCTGCGCGGGGTGTCGGTGGCCGCCTCGGACACCGTGCCCGCCGCGCGCGGCGGATCGGTCAGTTCGCCCGCGCCGGTGCGTCCGCGGATCGCGAATCGCTCGGTGAGCGTGGCCAGCACCGGCATCGACATCCCGGTCTCGGGCTTGTCCAGCATGGCGGTGATCCGCACGTGCACCTCGACGACGCGGCCGAGGTCGGTGTCGAGGGTCTCCCCGGCCTCCGCGCGCACCGCCAGCACGCTGGTCTCGGCGGGCAGGTCACCGGCGAGGTGCACTTGGTGGTCCAGGTGGACCAGGTCGAGCATGCCCTCGATGACGCTCTCGCCCTTCGCGGTACGAGTCGCGCCGAGCACCGCGAACACGGCGGGCCAGCAGGCGCCCACCAGCACGTCGGGCACGGTACGGCCGAGCGTGCTCAGCGTGGCGGGCAGGCCGGAACCGGTGACGCCTGCGTGATCGGCGATCAGATCCGGCATCCAGGCCAGGTTCACGTGCGCGACCTTGCCCTTGACCTCGGGAAGATCCTGGCCCGCGGCGACCGCGAGCAGCGCGGCCATGGCCTCGTGGGCGTCGGCCTCGGTGACCACCGGGGCGCCGCCGTTGTAGACCGAGGTCGGCACGGTGATCCGGATGCGCACCGCGTTGCCCGCCAGCAGCGGGACGGTCAGTTCCAGGTAGGCGTGCTCCTGCTCCGGGCCGGTGGTCTCGGCCAGCGTCGCGCCACTGGGCGGATGCACCGCGCCCTTCCCGTCGACGACCCATTCGGACAGGTCGCCGAGCCGGTGCACCGGGCTGATCGTGGTGCGCCCGGCCCAGTGCACGTCCGGGGCGGCCAGCACGGCGTCGATCGGGCCGCTGGTGACGCCCGCGGTGCGGCGCGCGTCCACCGCGGCGGGTGTCACGCCCGCACGCACCAGGGAGTAGGCGGTGTCCTGTTCGAAGCGGTCGAGCAGCTCGCCGACCGGCTCGTCGACCCGGGTGATGCCCGCGACCGCGACGGTGCCGGGGATGACGCACACCTGATCGGCCGAGTAGCGCGGATCGTGCGCCTGCCACAGCGAATCCGAGCGCCACCAGCGGCGCACGTCCGCGTCCACGACCGGCACGAAGTTCACCGGCTTGCCCGGCGTCTTGCACAACGCGATGAAGAACGGGACGTCGGCCGGGTGCAGCAGCGTCTGCGCCGTCGCCGGGTAGGCGTCCTTGAGGGCGCACAGCGCCGCGACCGGATCTTCGAAGTCGTCGTCGGCGGCGAACAGCGTGGGGATCTCGCCGCGGTCGGCCGGATGCAGCCGGGACTCGGTGCGGCGCATCATCTCCGCGAACCGTTCGCGCCAAGTGATGTCCAGCCACACCGAACTGGTGGCCTCCGCGATCGCGTCGCCCAGGTCGCTGCCGCAGTCGAAGTCTTTGCGGCGGTCCAGCCCGACCGCGAGCTCGACGTAGCGTTCCAGCCAGTCCTGGTAGGTCATGGTGACCAGGTCACCGAAGTACGGCTTGGCGGTGGCGTTCAGCGCCGCGATGATCTCGTCACGGCGCGCGGCGACCGCGTCGGCGTCGCCGGCGACCTCGTCCAGCAGGCGGCCGGTGCGCGAGGCGGCGTTGTCGATCTCGTGGATGTCGGCGCCCAATTGACTACGGCCCGAGGCCATCCCGCCGGAGGCGGTGCCCGCGCCGACCCAGTCGGGAGTGCCGGGGGTGTCCACCAGCAGTTGCTTGACCTCCGGTGCGGTGGTGGCTTCCAGCGTGGCCATCGCCGCCGTGCCGATCAGCACACCGTCCAGCGGCATCACGGGATAGCCGTGCCGAACCGCCCATTCACCGGTGAGGTACTCCGTCGCCCGCTCGGGGGTGCCGATGCCACCGCCGACGCACACCACCACGTTCGCGCGGTTGCGCAGCTCGGCGTAGGTGTCCAGCAGCAGGTCGTCCAGGTCCTCCCAAGAGTGGTGACCACCGGCCTTACCGCCCTCGATGTGCATGATCACCGGGTAGTCCGGCACCTCGTCGGCGATCCGCAGCACGGCCCGGATCTGGGCGACGGTGCCCGGCTTGAACGCGACGTGCGCGATGCCGACCTCGGCGAGTTCCTGGATCAGCGCGACGGCTTCCTCCAGCTCCGGGATGCCGGCGGTCACGATGACGCCGTCGAACGGGGCGCCCGCCGAACGGGCCCGCTGCACCAGCCGCTTGCCGCCCAGCTGGAGCTTCCACAGGTAGGGATCGAGGAACAAGGAGTTGAACTGCACCGAGCGCCCCGGATGCAGCAGCTTCTTCAGCTCGGCCACCCGGTCTGTGAAGATCTGTTCGGTCACCTGGCCACCACCGGCCAGCTCCGCCCAATGGCCCGCGTTCGCCGCGGCCGCGACGATCTTCGCGTCGACCGTGGTCGGGGTCATGCCCGCGAGCAGGATCGGCGAGCGTCCGGTCAGTTTGGTGAAGGCGGTCTCGACCACGATGCGCCCGTTGGGCAGCCGCACCGGGCGCGGCGCGAACGCCGACCACGCAGCCGCAGGCTCCGGCGCGGCCCCCGGGGTGAGCAGGCTGCGCTGCCCGGCGCGGGTGGCGGCCGCGACCATGCCGAGGCCGGTGCCCTTCAACGTGCCCGACGTGACGCGGGACAGCAGATCGCCCGGGCCGAGGTCCAGGATCCACTGCGCGCCCGCGGAGATCACGCCCTCGACGACGTCCACCCAGTCGATCGGATCCACCAGGATCTGCCGCGCCAACCGGCCCGCCAGCTCGGCGTCCAGGCCGCACTGGGTGGCCCAGCTGCTCACCAGGTCGACGGTGTCGGACAGCGCCGGGTGGTGGAACGCCACGTCGACGGCCACGTCCTCGAAGACCGGAGCGAACACCGAGCCGCCGCGCACCTTGGCGTCGCGCTCGCGCGCCTGCTCGTCGTGCGTCTGCGCGCACCGCTGGCGCACCCGATCCAGCTGCGCGGGCGGACCCGAGAGCACCGCGCGCCGACGTCCGTTACGGATCGAGACCACCACGGTCGCGGCGGGATCGGCTCCCTCGCACACCTCGGCCACCACGGCGCGCAACTGCTCGGGATCGACATTGGACACCGCGACCATCGGCGAGCGCTCGCCCACCGGCATCAGCCCACGCCGCCGCGCCACCAGACCCGCTGCGGCGCCGATCATCTGAGCCACCGCGAGCAGCTCCGCGTCACGGGCGCCGCCTGCTTCGACCGCCGCGGCGGCGAGCAGGCCCTGCGAGTGCCCGACGATCGCGACCGGGGCGTGCTCGGCCGGATCCAGACCTTGCAAGCGCAGCGCCCGCACGGCCGCCACCTGGGTCAGCATCACGCCGGGCATGGACACCGCGGCCGAACGCAGCACCGGCTCGGACGGAGCCGCGGAGGTCTCCCCCTCATCGGTGTCGGCGAGTTCGTTCTCCAGCATCCAGCCGATCGGGTCGAAGCCGACCGGACGCACCACCAGCAACTGCGCCGCCACCGGCTCGAGCAGCGTGGCCGCCTCGTTGACCAGCGCGGTCAGTTCCGGCTCCAGCGCACTGTCGCGCCCGATCTCCTCCAGCTCGCTCAACCACTGGGCACCCTGCCCACCGAAGGCGAGCGCGTATGGCACGCCGCCGAGCAGACGATCCAACAGCGGCGACCGCGCCCCGCCCGACGCGGCCTTCCCGGCGGCGGCTACCGCCTTCGTGCTCTGTCCGGACTCGGTCCTGGTGCTCTCGTTGATCGTCAAGACGCTTCGACTTCCTTCTCCATGCGACATGCCTCGGCGACACGCCGGTCCCTACCGGTTCACGAGTGATCGCGGGTGATCGGCCTGATACGGGCGAGGATGGCACAAAATCATGAGGAAATCCTCACGTTTGCCGCTGGGCGTGGCCGCTACTTAGGAGTATTCGAGTACTTCCGTACCAGAATAACGATGAACATGACTCCGCCTCATGTTTGAACCCGCTGGTCCACCCGGTTACCAACGCGTAAGAAACATGAGCGCCCCTCATGTTGTCGTTGTCCAAATCGTTATAATCCCAGGTAAGGTTACTGACGAGTACGCCACACCTTCCCAATGCTTCGTAATGGGCGAATCGCCCGGTAGAGTTTGGACGGTCGTACCATCAAGCGCGAGTGGCGAAATTGGCAGACGCGCCAGATTTAGGTTCTGGTGTCCACGGACGTAGGGGTTCAAGTCCCCTCTCGCGCACAGATTCCCGTCAGTCGTGACGCTTCCCCGAGCCGCGTGTCGGAGTGCACTCGCACACACGTAGGCCACCAGCGAAACATGCTTTGACCTGCATCGGTTCCTGGCACCCCTGCCAGACTGCGACACGCCTGCCCCTGCGAGAAGTTTGCTGGCGGAGGTGATCAGCGGTGATCGCGCCGGTCATCCCACCACGGCCGCCGTTGCAGGAACTCAGTAACGGACCGCACGTCACGAACCGCTTGGTTCGTACCGCCGGCGATGATCTCGTCTACGGAATCTGCCCCCTTGGCGACGGAGGCCGGGTCCTCGACAAGCACACCGTCACCGCGCGGCTACGGTCTCGGTAGCCCGTTCGGCGATCGCCCCGTATTCGAGGCCGTGCATGGAGTCATGGTGTAGAGCGCGGTGTGAGGATGACGACGGGTATCTCGCGGGCGGTCCAGGATTGGTAGGTGTCGAAGTCCGCGTAGGCATCGATCAGCAGGGGCCATAGGCGGGCTCGCCGCACAGGATCGGCGACGGTGGCGTAGACAGCTCGGCGATGAGCACCGATCTGGATATGGACGTCGGGGTGGGCGCGCAGGTTGTGGTACCTCTGCGGGTGTTTCGGTAGCCCGCCCTGGGAAGCGACCACGACGACGTCTTCGCCGTGAGCGAGTTAGAGCGGCGGAGTGGTGTAGCGGTTGCCGGTGGTGCGGCCTCGATGTTCGAGCAGCAGAGTGGGCACCGGTTTGCGGAAGCCTGCGCCGATCCGCCAGGTGCCGCCGACGCGTCCCGCGGTGCGGCGGTAGATCCAGACCTGTGCTCTACCGGCGTACTTGAAGATCTTGGGTAGAAGCGGCGAGGCCAGCTGGCGAGGCCGATGCGGGTTGGTCATGGAACCGTCAGTCCAGCGCGACGCCGAGTTCGGCGGCGAAGGTTTTGATCATGTGCTGGACGCCGATCTCGTTGCGGCCGATGATCATATGGTCGTGCTGGCCGTGGCGGACACCTTCGCCGCATTGGGGCAGCATGGCGAAGTCCTCGTCGCGGACCGCGGCGTGGACCTGGGCGTAGATGCCGTCGTAGACGGCGCGTTGCTCGTCGGTGGTGGCGGGGACCTTGGCCATCCAGCTGTGGCGCACGGTGCAGCGGGTCGGTGCGCCCGCGGGCAGCATGTCGAGAATCTCCACCCCGACGGGGCTGTTGGCCAGCACCAGATTCGGATAGATCCAGTAGATGACGCCCATGTTCATCAGCGGGTCCCACGAGCCGCCCGGATCGGCGTCGAGTGCGGTGATCCAGTTGAAGGGGAAGCCCATACGGTGGTGGCGGCCGAAGGCGTCGTGGGTGGAGGTGTTGGCGACGGTGTTCTGACCGATCACGCTCTGACCGTGGACGAATGGGAAGTGATAGCTCTCGGCGAAGGCTTCCAGCGCGCCTTTCCAACTGACGTCGGAGGTGAACTCGCGGTCGTCGTGGTAGCCGTAGGAGGCGTAGTTCAGCTGCGCCAGCTCCGGTCCCATCGCACCCAGGTGGTCGTCGATGTCGATCGAGCCCTCGGCGGAGAGCACCGCCCAGATGAAGCCGTGCCGTTCCTGGCTGGGCAGCTCGACCAGCCCGTAATCGCCGCGGTCCATGCCGATGAAGCCCTCCTTGCCCGGCACGCCGGCCAGCTCACCGGTGTTGCGATAGGTCCAAGCGTGATACGGGCAGGTGAACCGGGTGGCGTTGCCCGAACCGCAGGCCGGCTGCGCACCGCGGTGACGGCAGTAGTTCAACAACACGTGCGCGATCCCGTCGCGGTCGCGGGTCACCAGTAGCGAGTCACCGAGCACGGTACGCACCACGTAGTCGTTCGGCCCGGGGATGCGCGCCGAGGGCACGATCATCAGCGGTGTGCGGCGCAGGATCTGCGACTCCTCCACCTCGGTGATCTTCGGGTCGCGGTAGTAGTGCAGCGGCACCCGCAGCGGCGTGGGCGCCATGTCGGTGGTGCGTTCGAGCACCAGGCGCAACGCACGGCGGGTCAGGTCCTCGGTCAGCCCGGCGGCACCGGGCTCGATCTGGGTCGTCATGCCTAGACCATACATATTAATCGAAATGTATGGTCAAGTTTGCGCGAACACGCTCCCTCCGACTTCACCGGAGCCGATAGGGTCGGCGGGAAGCGACGGCCGACCGGGAAGAGATCCGATGCGCACACACGGCTGGTCGGGGACTACCCCGGCCGATGACACCGAAGCCGTCGATCGCATCATCGCCGCCGCCCGTGCCGCCATCGAGCGCAGCGGCGGAGATTTCACCATGGCCGAGATCGCCCGCGATCTCGGCGTCACCCGCCAGACCGTGTACCGCTACTTCGCCAATGCCGACGCCCTGCTGACCGCCACGGCCCTGTCGGAGACCGGCCGCTTCCTCGATATCCTCGCCGCGCATCTGGACCACCTCACCGACCCGGCCGAAGCCGTGGTGGAAGGCATCGCCTACACCCTCGAAAGCCTCTCCGCCGACCGATATCTCGGCCTGCTGCTGACACCGGGACGCGCCGGCGCCTTCTCGCCCGGGGTCACCTCCGACACCGCGCTGACCTTCGGCCGCTCCATCCTCGAACGCTTCGCCGTGGATTGGAAAGGCGCAGGCATCGACGACAGCCGTCTAGACGAGCTCGTCGAGCACATGCTGCGGATAGTCCAATCCTTCGTCATCGACCCTGGACGCCCACCCCGCCGAGGTGCTGCACTGCGCGCCTACCTCACCGCCTGGGTCGCACCGGCATTGCGCGCGCTGCACCCCTGAGGCCATTGCGGGCGGGCAACCCCCGACTCGTTCGTTACGAAGCCATCGGTCACGCCGCGTTCTTCGGCCGCGCGATCACCCCCCTACACCTGGACGGTCTGACCCCTGCCCGACAGAGCAGGTCCTCGAATGATGAGGCCGACTCGATGCTCTTCCGTACGTCATTCTGGACACCATGACGATCTCGCTCGAGCGGGCCGATTCCGTGGTTGCCGCCGCCCGCCGTGCTGCGGCCGACCGCGGGGAAACCGTCACGATCGCGGTGGTCGACGCCGCCGGAGATTTGATCGCCTTCGCTCGGATGCCCGGCGCCGCACTGCCGACCATCGAATCCGCCCAGCACAAAGCTGCCGCCGCGATCGCGCTCGGCTTCGACACCATCCAGATGGCCCCCCTCAACGACCCGGGTCATCTGTTGCCCGGGGCCGTGTCCGCCGGCAATCCGTTGGTGCCCCACGGTGGCGGTGTGCTCATCCGCGAGGACGGAGTCGTGATCGGCGCGCTCGGAGTATCCGGCGCAACAACCCCGATCGTCGATCACAAGATCGCGTCGGCGGCGGCCCCGTCGGGCTGAGTGTTCATCATGTCGACGGTCTCTCGCCGGTGCCTCCGACTCGCCGTCGTCGCGCGGCGCGGGTCTCGGTGTCGGCGCCTCGCCGGTCGGCAGCACGTAGATGGTTTCGGCGGAGGCGTAGCACAGCCGCTTGCCCACCACCTCGATCGAGACAGAAGCGAATCGAAGTGCATTGCTATCCGGACGGACCCGATGGGCCGGCGTCGAGCACGATCATGCCGAACGTCGTGGAGAACTCGGTCAGCGCCGAGCCACGCTGCGGAAAGGCGGGCCATGTCATGAATCCTCCTCACCAAGTTCGTATCTCGGTTCTGGACACCGTCCCCATCACTCGAGGATCGAACGCGAGAGTGGCGCTGCACGACAGCGTTGCACTGGCACAGCTGGTCGACGACTTGGGCTACTACCGGTACTGGGTGCCCGAGCACCATGGCATGCCAGGGGTGGCCAGCGCGGCACCAGCGGTCGTCGCCGAACGCGTCGCCTCGGTGACGCGGCGGATACGGGTCGGTGCCGGCGGGGTGATGTTGCCGAACCACGCCCCTATCGTGATCGCCGAACAGTTCGGCACTTTGGAGGCTTTCCACCCGGGACGTATCGACCTCGGACTCGGACGTGCCCTCGGCGGACCTCGCGACATCGCTGACCGCGTGCGCAGCGAGCACGACCGCACGGCCACGCCGCTCGAAGATCAGGTGCGAGAGCTGCTCGCGCTATTCGACGCGGGCGGCCGAGCGGCAGCTGTTCCTGCCGTCGGCAACAGGCCCGAAATCTGGATGCTCGGCAGCAGCGATCACACCGCCCGGATCGCGGGGAACCTTGGGCTCCCGTTCGCCGCCGCCCACCATTTGAAACCGACGAAGACCCTCGAGGCAGTTCGAACCTACTTGCGAACCTTCCAACCGTCATCCATGAGCCCGGCTCCGCGAACAACGATCAGTGTGGCGGCTATCGTCGCCGACAACGACGAACACGCTCAGTGGCTGGCCGGATCCCTGAGAATGAAGATCGCCCGGCGACGACAGGGCCAACCGATTCAGCTACCCAGCCCAGAAACTGCTGAGGCACAGGGATATACGAATAATCCAACCACAGGCGCCGAGCTGACCGGTGTGTTCGTCGGAGGAGCCGCGACTGTGCTGCCGCAGTTACAGGCACTGGTTCATGCAACCGGTGCGGACGAGCTGATGGTCAAGACCGATCTTTACACCCCGAGCGACCGCCGCAGATCTTACGAACTGCTGATGAACAACCAGACATATCCGCTTACGGCGGTCAAACCATCACCAGCGACTCCTTGACGTACGCGGTTCGACCGGAATCCAAGGACTGGTTCGGTCGTGATCATGCCGGCTGCCGCCATGATGTGCGGGTTCGGTTCGTCATCTTGGCCCGGTCAGGTCGAGTCCGCTCGCCGGACAGACGTCTCGCGATGTGAGGCCGGCGTGCTGTCCAGTGCCGTGGTCGAAGATGGAGCCATGGCAGAGGAAGCGAGCGAGATCGTTCTTAGCGTGCAGGATCTTCGTGAGGTCACCGCGTTCGCCGCGGGGTGTGCGCAGGTGGTGCTCGGGATATTCGAGGCGGATCAGCCGGGTGACGCACGGCCTCGTGACGCGATCGATGCTGCGCGGGAGTTCGCTCAGGGTGGTAAACGGGGAAAACTGCTGCGCGATACCGCTTGGGCGGCGCTGAAGGCATCCAAGGACGCGGACACTGCGGCTGCGCGGGAGGCAGCGCAGGCGGCGATGTCTGCGGCAGGCGCGGCGTACTTGCATCCGTTGGCCAAAGCCACTCAGGTCAAACACATTCTCGGGGCGGGAGCCTATGCGGCGAGAGCGGCCGAGCTCGTCGCCGGTGACGATCGGAGCGTCGGCGTCGAACGAGTCGCGGATGCGGTGCATCGCGCGACACCAGCCGTGGTCGACGTGCTCAAACGCTTTCCGGCGGCACCGAGTGGTGGTGGACGGGTCGGTGAGTTGATCCGCATGCTGGACGCCGATCTTCGGCGCGATGACCCCGAGGCCGAACCGGGTGAGTAGTTGCCGATCCGGTTGTTCCTCGGCATTCGACACAGCCGATGTTCGCACCGATGGCCGGTGGTCGAAGTGGCCGCAGACCGGGAGCGATCGGCGACGCGAGAGCGGAGCCGAAGTCCGGATGGTGAACAGCGGATACGGCAGGTCGGACCCGGAAAGTCGTTAAATATGTTGTGAGACAAGCTATTTGATGGGTCGCCGACGGCCGATAAGGTTGGAGGCCCTAGGGTGCTCGCTTGTGACCGAACCCTCCTCGCATCTGCGCGTGACGGCAGATGCCTACGATGCCGTCGCCGTCCGCTATGCCGAACTGCCCCGCGACGATCTCGAGGCCATCGCGTTGGATCGCGCGGTGCTCGGCGCGTTCGCCGAACTCGCGCGGACCGCTGATCCCGGACTCGTCGCCGAACTCGGGTGCGGCCCCGGGCCGGTGACGGCACACCTGCGAAACCTGGGGCTGGACGTCTTCGGCGTCGACCTGTCACCGGTGATGATCGAGCTCGCCCGCGAGACATACCCGGAGCTGCGGTTCGAGGTCGGTTCCATGGACGCCTTGAACCTGGGTGACGGCGAACTGCGCGGCATCGTGTCCTGGTACTCGGTCATCCACGCCCCACCGCAGGTCATTGGCACGTACTTCGCCGAGTTCCATCGGGTGCTCGCACCTGGTGGACACCTCTTGCTCGCGTTCTTCGAATCGGAGGGCGAGCCGGTTACGGTGTTCGACCACAAAGTGACGGCAGCCTACCGGTGGCCGATCGACGACCTCGCGAGGCTGGCCCGCGACGCCGGATTCCACGAAATCGGCCGTATGCTGCGTGAACCGCGCGAGGACGAGCGGTTCCGCCGGGGCCATCTGCTGATGCGCCGAGACGGGTAACCCACCCGGCACACCGGCGCAAGCTGCGGCCGGTCGCGTTCGATCTGCTCGATTCGCTCCACCGTCGGTACGGTGCACTGCGGGCTATCGCCTCGTACTGTCGAGCAGATCATCGACGCCGGTGCCGCCGGAATCGCCCTCGGGGGCTCCCGCTCGGCCGACCAGCCTCTGCGCAGTCCCCGGCGAACGGGCCGCCCGAATCCGCGCGGCGGCGGCCCAAGATGACTGGGCCGCTGGTCGAGGTGGGATCACCACCCGATCGAGCGCACTCACGCCGCGACGTCGAACAGAGTCAGCTCTTTCGCATTCCGCGAGGATTCTGCGCGCTCACGGACGGCGCAAGTCGGTCCGATTCCCTGGGCGACCGATTGGGGCGACAGGAGCCAACCGTGGCATCGACGGCAATGGGCGACCAGTCTCACCGTGGGGCGGTCATCAATGGTGGCCAATTCGTTCTCCTCTGGCCAGGCGACTACGTCGTCAGTGTGGCACGAGGCACCGACATGAACTCCGCATTCTCGCCGCCTATCCGGTGTTCAGTCGCGAGACGCCCTCGCCCCTGAGGTGTTCCTGCCCGGCGTGACGACCGGTGATCAGCAGGAGCAGGGAGGCGGCCGGGCCTTCGACTAGCGGACCGCCGCCGACGGCCCAGCCGGTATCGGTGGCGACGAGGCGATACCGGGACAGCTCGCGGGCTCGGAATCCATCTGTCGCCCAAATTCTTTCGAGAGCCGATCGCGCGGCTTCGATGGGCATCCGCCGCGTGATGCCGAGGGGCACCGCGATGTCCTGGCCGTGTACCAGCAGGTCCATCAGCCGGTCGGCGGCGGTGGTGCCGATCGGCGTCGCACGCAGCGTGATTCCCTCGCGCAGCGTGGCGAGCAACTGGGCCGACGTGGTGCGATCGGCGAGACGGATCGCGGTCTCCCGGATGGCGCGGTCGAAGTCGCCGCGGGCACGGAGCACGTTGACCAGAATCCAGCCGAGGCCAGGGTTGGCGGAGAGCACGATGTGGGCGACGACATCGCGAACACGCCAGCCCTCACACAGGGAACTGTGGTTCCAGTCGGCCTCCGACAGGGTCTCCAGAAGTTCGATCAGGCTGGTCCGCTCGGCGGCGACCGCGCGCCACATCTGGTCGTTCGTCATCGTTGCGCTACCGGTCATCGGCTTGCTCCTTCTCAATGGGGGTGTGCCAGTACGGTAGGAACTCCACCCGGGTGGAGGTTCCAGCAATCGTGACCGACGACACACGACATACCGGCTCGGTGAGCATCGGGGAGTTGTCGCGACTGACCGGTGTGCCGGTCCGCACCATCCGCTTCTATTGCGATCACGGGATCCTGAACTCGCACCGCACAACCGGCGGACACCGGATCTTCGATCCCGCCACCGCAGTCGATCGACTGCTGCTGGTGCGCCGGCTTCGGGCGCTCGGGGTGTCCTTGCCCGCCATAGCGGACGTCCTCGCCGGCACCGTCTCCCTCGCCGACGCGGTCGCCGCCGAACGTCGCGCGCTGGACACCGAGCTGGCCGCGTTGGCATGGCGGCGCGCGTCGTTGCGGGCTGTCGAAGACGCCGCGTCGGTCCAGCGAGCCGCTCGCTTGGAAGTGCTGGCCGCAGTCCAGGACCGCCACCGCACACACGACGCGATCGTGACGTTCTGGCGACGCGTACTCGCCCCCATCCCACCGGTGCTGCTCGACGAGTTCGTCGCGATGAACGTGCCCGACCTACCGCACGACCCACCCGCCCGCCACATCGCCGACTACGCCGAACTGGCTTCTCTCATCACTGATCCCGCGCTTCACGCCGCGATGTCACGCCAGTTCTGGCGATCGAATCGGACTACCATCCGCCACCAGCGCGAACTCCTCACCGGGATCGCTCGGGCATACCAGGCCGCAGGTGATCGGCTGCTCACCCGCCAGCCGCCTCGGCCCGGCCCGGAGCTCGACCAGTTCGTCGACGCCCACGCCGCCGCCCGCGGCACCCGCGACACGCCACAGTTCCGCCACGAACTGCTCAGCGGCGCAACCGACACCGATCACCGCGTCCTCCGCTACTGGCGCCTCACCGACCGGATCACCCACACTCCCACCGTCGGCGCCGCGCACCATTGGCTCTATCTCGCACTCACCCGATCGGTCGACTCACCCAGCTGACCGCGCGGCGCCGGGAGCACGTCCGCGCATTGCCTCGACGCAACGCGGCTCGTCGCCGTGTTCACCCGTGGAACGACGGCGACCCGAGAGCTGAGTTCCGACGCAGGGACGGTGTGCGGGCGCGGACCACCCCAGGGCGGGTGCCACGGGGTGACGTACCCCCTGGCACCCGTCTGCGCAGGTCCGGCCGTACAGCGATCGATTAGACGCGGCCGCATGAGATCTCGGACACGTCCTGAGGAAAGATGATGGTCATGACCGCATCTCGACTGTCTCGTTCGTTGGTGGGTGCCGTGCCCGCGGTGCTCGCCGTCGTCAGTGTCACCGCCGCCGGAGGGGCCACGATTGCCCAAGCCGCGCCCGGCATTCCCTCGGTCCCCGGTGTTGTGCAGCGCCTGCAGATCGCCCCGGGCCAGAACCACACCGAGGCCAGTGGCAACGTCGCCCAGGGCAAGGCCGACAGCTACTCCATCGCCACGGCTCCGGGGCAGCGCCTGAGCTTCGACGTCACCGGCAATGCCCGCGTCTCGGTGGCCCCGCTGATCGGGCCCCAGGTCGCCAACGAGGTCCCGCATGCCGATCTCGTCGCCGACGGTAACGACTACCAGGTCGTCGTCTCCTCCGCCGACGGCGGCCCGGCCGGCTACACCCTGACGATCACCGCCGTCTGACACTCGCCCTGTCGCCTGCCGGCCTGAAGTGTTCGCACCGCAACCTTCAGGTCGGCGGGTACCTTCCGCGACGAGGGCAGTGCCGTTGGGCACACGTAGGCAAACCCCAGCGTGCGTCTCCTGGCGGCCAACTATGGTGAGGCGGTGCTGCTAGAACCAGGTGACCAGTTCGCGGGATTCGTCGTACGGGCCCCGCTCGGGCACGGGGGCAGCAGCGCGGTGTTCCTGGCCGAGGATCCGGAATGGTCGCGGCCGGTGTCGTTGAAGATCCTGGGCCCCGAGGACAGCCGGTCGCCCGAGGCGCGCGCGCGATTCGTGCACGAGTTCGACATCTTGTCGGCCCTGCGGCACCCCGACATCGTGCGGATGTACACGCATGGGGAAACCGACGGCAGGTTGTGGTCGGCACACGAGTACGTGGAAGGCGCGACGGGTTCGACGTTGGTGCCGCGCCGGCACCCGGATCTGCGGCAGGTGCTCCACGTGCTGACGCATGTCGCGGCCGGATTGGACTTCGCCCACGCCAACGGGGTGGTCCATCTCGATGTGAAGCCGGCGAACGTGCTGGTCGGGACGGACGAGCCCGCGACGGTGAAGATCTCCGACTTCGATTCGGCCCGTTGGCTGCACCAGCCCGAACCGCCCTTGGCCACCAATGGTTTCGTCGTCGTATCGGTGCCCTATGCCGCGCCCGAGCTGCTGCGAGCCGACACCGTGTCCCCGGCGACAGACCAATACGCACTGGCCTGTTCGGCCATCGAACTGCTCACCGGTCACACGCCGTTCGCTCGCGGCAATCTCATGGCCACCGCCGAGGCCCAGTTGCACGAACCACCTCCCCGGCTCTCCGCACGCCACCGCTGGATCCCACCCGAGGTCGACGCGATCCTGCACCGGTCGCTCGCCAAGGCCCCCGGTGACCGCTACGACTCCTGCGAGGAGCCCATCCGGCTGCTCACCGAAGCACTCCGCGACATCGATCCCCGCCCGCTGGCCCCCATGCTGAACCACTTGAAAGCGACGTTCACTCGATCGCCGCTGATGAATGCCGCGATCGGACGGGTCGGCGGCAGGGCGTTCGGCCATCGCCTCGCGCGCTGACGAAAGTGGTGCGGTTGTCAACCATCCGCTCGACTCGGAGGCTCGCCCCCACGTAGGGCGGTGTATTTGCCGGATTTCTTGCGAGCAGCCGGTGCGGCGGTCACGCTGAAAGGTATGCGGACCCGCGATATCGAGGTCGGGTGCACCTATATGGTGCTGGTCCCGCAGCGCCTGCCGCGCACTCGATACCCCGATTGCGACCAGCCTGGCTCGCTGACTTGGGCGTGGTCGTGGTTGCGCGGCGGCCGGTTCCGGCTCACGGTGACCGGGGTCGATCACACCAGCGATCCGATCATCGTCGAAGGTCTGCGGATCACCGCGAACTCGCGTGTCGCTGTGGTGCTGACTCCCGAGCAGGCCGAGGCTCTCGGACTGCCGACCGGCGTGTTCCGGGTGCGCGGGACCTTGTTCGACGGCGAGGACCGGCCCGTGCGCCTGCCCGAAATCGAGCCGCTTCGGGTCCCGGCCCGATGGCTGCGACCGGTCGAGCAGCCGTGCTACACGCACCGCGACATCGATTGCTTCCCCTACCTGTGAGCCGAGCCGCGATAAACGGATCATCCCGGGCCCGGTACGCGCCACCGGCACGACGCCGGACCGGAACCGCCCCGGCGGCGCCCCGCACCGGGACCGCCTGCCGGCTTTCGCCGGGGCCGGCGGCCGGGACATCCCGGTGAGCCGGACGTGCTGATACGGCTCACCCGGCGTAGGGCTCGATGATGCGCTCCAGAGCGTCCCAGAGTTCGGCTTCCCGACGCGGGTCGTACGACTCTTCCGACGAGCGGGCCACCTGGTCGCGGTCGACGTAGGAACCGGTCGGCGCGACGGTTCCGCCGAGGACCACGTCCGCGAGACAGCGTCCGGCGGCAGCGCGGCTGGTCGCGAACCGCGTGCGGGTCAGCACCGGCAGGATACGGCGCATCGCGAACCGGGTAGCCAAACCGGCGTCGCGGGCGAGGTCGGTGCCGGGGACGAACCCCGGGTTGAAGCCGATGGCATCGATCCCGGCCCGCAGGCGGCGCGCGTACTCGTGCACGAGGTAGATCGCGGCGAGTTTGCTCGTCGAATACGCCGTGCGTCCGGCGGCGGTGCTCCGCGGCTTCGGAAACGCGCCCGGACGGGCGAGGACTTCGGGCGAGCCCCAGGCCGGGCCGGGAACCATCCCCAAGTTGTGCGCGAAGTCGCCGAAGTGGGTGTCGCTCACCGTGACCACGATCCGGGCCGGGGTGTGGAAGCGATCCTCGAGCAGGCGGACGAACAGATGGTTGGCGAGCACGTTGACGGCGAAGGTGGACTCGAATCCGTCGGGGCCCGCGGTGAGCGCGTTGGTGTACTGCACTCCCGCGTTGCCCACGAAACCGTGTAGCGGCGGGAGCTCGCCCCGGTCGAGCCTGCCACGGATCTCGAGCGCGGCCGAACGCACACTGTCCGGTGCGCCGAGGTCCACGGCTACATGCGACACCCTGTGCCCGTTCCCGCCGAGTTCGGTGGCCAGTCGTGCGCCGGTGGCCCCGCGGGCGGCGACGACGAGATGCGCTTGCGGCGCCTCCCGCAGGATGTGCTCAGCGGCGACGCGGCCGATTCCGCGGCTCGCCCCGGTCATCACGATGGTCGACGGCATAGAACCCTCCCACGTTGGTTTCCGACGGCCCGGTCGGGCGTCTCCGATATTCGCCGCTGCGGCCGGGGGCAACCAGTGCCGTGCCAGTCACCTGGACTGGCAGTACCCAGGCTGGTCCGGCGCGCGGCGGCCAGAATGAAGGCGTGACTTCCGCTCGCTCCGATTTCGGCGAACTCCTGCACACCTGGCGTGATCGCCTGTCGCCCGCCGACGCCGGCTTCGCGGTGACGGGCGGCCGCCGCGCTCCGGGACTGCGCCGGGAGGAACTCGCGCAGCTGGCCGGCCTCTCGGTGGACTACATCCTGCGCTTGGAGCAAGGTCGCGCGCGCAACCCTTCGGCACAAGTGGTCGGCGCCCTCGCGCGGGCCCTCCAGCTCTCGAGGACCGAGCGCGACGAGCTCTACCGCGCAGCCGGGCTCCTGCCGCCGCAGGACGGGACGATCGGCACGCACGTGCCCCCGGGCATCCAGCGGCTCACCGCCCGCCTCGGCGACGTCCCGATCGGGGTATTCGCCGCCGACTGGACGCTCGTGTGGTGGAACGGCATGTGGAGCGCCCTGCACGGTGACCCCTCGATGGTCGCGGCCGGTGAGCGGAACCTCGCGCGTGCTGTGTTCGGCGCCGGGGCGGCGCGCGCCTCGGTCCGTCCCTTCCGATCCGACCGCGCGGAAGGCGCTTTCGCGGCCTCGATCGTCGCCGATCTGAAGGACGCGGTGTCCCGCTACCCCGCCGACGCCCGGCTCGATCGCCTCGTCCGCGATCTCCGGACCACGTCCGACGCCTTCGCTCGGCTCTGGACGACGGCGACCGCGTCCCAGCATACGAGCGACCGGAAGACGATCCGGCATCCCGAGATCGGCGAGATCACCCTGGACTGCGACGTGCTCGTCGTTCCGGGCGCGGACCTCCGCATGGTCACGTATACGGCAGCCGCCGGCAGTGCCGACGCGGGGAAGCTCGATCTGCTCCGCGTCACGAACGGGCGGGCAGCGGGCACGCTTCCCTGAACCATGGCGCGCCGGACGACGCGCAGCGACGATGATGACCGATGCCCTGGATCCTGGTCAGTGCACTGGTTGGTCGGCCCAGGCCTGCGGCAGGGCCGCACTCGACACATCGGCGATCTCACGCAGCCGCTGCGAGGAAGTTCCCAAACGGCTCAACTGGATCAGCCCCTGGGCGACCACCACGACATTGGCGCTGACCGCCGAGAGCGTGGCTTCGTCGTCGTCTCCGGCGGCGCGCATCGCGGGCCGCAGCCGGTCGGCGACGCCCTGTTCCATCTCCGTGGTGGTCCGGCCGCCGATGGTGGCGACTTCGGGGATCCGGGTGGCGAGCTGGGCGATGCTGTTGATCATCAGGCAACCACGCCGATCCGGCTGCTCGGCACAGTCTTCGATGATGGCCTGGTACAGCGCGCGCACCGCGGCACGCGCCGAGCCGCCCGCCGAACCGATGGCCTCGCGGACCAGACGCGCTCGGCGCCCGCAATAGCGTTCGAACGCGGCCAGGAACAGACCCTGCTTGCTGCCGTAGGCCGAATAGATGCTTCCGTTCCCGACGCCGGTCGCCAGCGAGACGTCTTCCACCGATGTGCTGTCGAAACCCTTCGACCAGAACAGCTCGGTCGCGGCGTCGAGCAGGTTCGATTCATCGAACTGTCGCGGCCGTCCCATGCGCTCACCGTACCAATCAGTGTGCGAGGTCCAGCACATCACTTGTTCTGGAGCCGCACCTCCATAATACTGTTGACATGTCCTACAACTTCGCCGCTACGCCCAGCAAACGGGTGGGCATCCTGGTCTTCGACGGCGTGAAAATGCTCGACTTCGTCGGGCCCGCGGAGGTGTTCGTCGAGGCGAATCAGTCGGTGGCGGGGTACGAGGTGGTCCTGGTCTCGGCCGACGGCAAGGACGCGCAGACCTCGATCGGCGCGCGGGTCGAGGTGTGCTGCGCGGCCGAGGACTCGGGCCGTTTCGACACGGTGGTGATCCCGGGAAGCGAGTTGCCACCTGGCAAATTCGTGACTCCCCAGGTTTTGGCGGCCGCCCGGCATCTCTCCTGCAACACGCGGCGGCTGGCGTCCATCTGCAGCGGCGCGTTCGTACTGGCGGATCTGGGCCTGTTCGACGGCAGGCGCGCGACCACCCACTGGAAATTCGCGACCGAACTGGCGCGGCGTTACCCGTCGATCGAGGTGGACCCGGATGCGATCTTCGTGCGGGACGGCAATCTGTACAGCTCGGCCGGGGTCGCCGCGGGCGTCGATCTCGCGCTGGCGCTGGTCGAAGAGGACTACGGCGCCGACGTCACACGGCACGTGGCGCAGTCGCTGGTGGTCCATATGCAGCGCGCCGGCGGCCAATCCCAGTTCTCCGCGTCGCTGAGCGGACCGGCGCCGCGCAGCCCGCTGGTTCGCGGAGCCGTGGACTTGATCTGCGCGGACCCGGCGTATCCGCACACGGTCCAGACGCTGGCCGCCCACGCACGGGTCAGCGTCCGGCATCTGACCAGGCTGTTCCGCGCGGAACTCGAACGTTCGCCCGCGGAGTACGTCGCGTTCATCCGTTTCGGAGCGGCCCGGGACATGCTGCACGCCGGATACAGCGTGACGGAGGCCGCCATGGCCGCGGGGTACGGCACCAGCGAGGCGTTGCGCCGCGCGTTCGTAACCCGTTTGGGCATCTCCCCGCGCAAGTATCAGCAGCGCTTCCGCTCGACCGCCCGCACGGATCTGGTGATGGAGCAGGCCGTGTCCTGATCGGAGGCTTTTGTGGCCCGTGGGGAGGGGCGCGAAGCGGGGCGCCCGGCAGAGACTGAGTCGGCCACAGCGCCACCGTGCGAGCGCCGAAGAAAGGAACGCCATGTCCGCCCCGGCAAGTCCCACCATCGTTCTGGTCCACGGCGCCTTCGCCGACGCCGCGAGCTGGTCCCCCGTCACCGAACGACTGCTCGACCGAGGCCATCGCGTCCTGGTCCCCCCGGTGTCCAATCGCAGCCTGTCGGCCGACGCGGCCTACATCAAGTCGTTCGTGGAGCAGGTCGACGGCCCCGTCCTGCTGGCCGGGCACTCGTATGGCGGGGCGGTGATCACCGTCGCCGGTGTGGCCGACAACGTCGTGGGCTTGGTCTACGTGTCCGGCTACGCCTTGGCGGAAGGCGAGAGCCTCGGGCAGTTGCAGGGCGGGTTCCCGGATTCCGACCTGGCGGCCAACCTCGTCTACACGCCGTACCCGATCGAGGGCGCCGAGCCCGGCACGGATGTCTCGGTCGACATCGCCGCTTTCCCGGCGATCTTCGCCGCGGGCCTCGATCCGGCGAAGGCCGCGGTCCTCGCAGTCTCGCAACGGCCGCTGTCGGCGATCGCGTTCGGCGAGCCCGCCACGGCGGCGGCGTGGAAGACGAAACCGGCCTGGGGCATCGTGTCCAGCGCCGACCACACCATCAATCCCGACGTCGAACGATTCGGCTACAAGCGAGCCGGATTCCGCGCCGTGGTGGAGATCGACGGACCACACCTGGTGATGCAGACCCACCCCGACGACGTCGTAGCCGTCATCACCGACGCGATCGCCCACTCGGCCTGAGCCACAGCACTTCCCACCACCCTTACGAGAGAGGCACGATCATGTCAGGAAACCCGCTGGGCATCTCGCTCGAACAGGCGGCACAGGAGTTCGTCGACGCGACCTCGCAGCCGCCGTTCCTCTACCAGCTCACGCCCGAGGAGGGCCGCAAGGCGGTGGATTCCGTGCAGGACTCGCCGATCTTCAAGCCCGAGATCGATGAGGAGTGGATCACGGTCGAGGGCGGACCGACCGGCTCGGTGCGGGTGCGGATCGTCAAGCCGCAGGGCGCCACCGAAACGCTGCCGGTGATCGTCTACACCCACGGCGCGGGATGGGTGTTCGGCGACGCGCACACCCATGACCGCCTGGTGCGCGATCTCGCCATCGGCGCCGACGCCGCCGTGGTGTTCCCCGAATACGATCGGTCGCCGGATGTGCGTTACCCGGTGGCCAACGAGCAGTCCTACCGCGTGGCCCAGTGGGTCACCACCGACGGCGCGGAGAAGGGTCTCGACTCGTCCCGGATCGCGATCGCGGGCGACTCGGTCGGCGGCAATATGGCCATCGCGCTGACCTTGATGGCCAAGGAGCGCGGCGACGTCTCCTTCGTTCAGCAGGTGCTGTTCTACCCGGTGACCGACGCCAACTTCGACACCGGCTCCTATCAGCAGTTCGCCGAGGGATACTTCCTCGCGCGCGAGGGCATGAAGTGGTTCTGGGATCAGTACACCACCAGCGCGGACGAGCGTGCCCAGATCACCGCCTCTCCGCTGCGCGCGACCACCGAGCAGCTGGCCGGGCTGCCGCCCGCGCTGGTGATCACCGCCGAAGCCGATGTGCTGCGCGACGAGGGCGAGGCCTTCGCGGGCAAGTTGCGCGCCGCGGGCGTGCCGGTCACCCAGGTGCGCTACGGCGGCATCGTCCACGACTTCGTGATGGTCAACTCGCTGCACGACACCCATGCCGCCAAGGCCGCGGTGGCGCAGGCCGTCGCGACGCTGCGGTCCGCCCTGTACCCCGCCTGACCCCGAAGGAACCACACTCGTGAGCACCGATCCTCCCGCGCCGACCATCGTGCTGGTGCACGGTGCGTTCGCCGACTCCTCCAGCTGGAACGGAGTCATCGAACGGCTGCGCGCACAAGGGCATCCCGTGATCGCGGCGGCCAACGCGCTGCGCGGCCTCGACAGTGACGCCGCCTATGTGGCCTCCGTCCTCGATTCTGTGGAAGGGCCGTGCGTTCTGGTAGGCCATTCCTACGGCGGGAGCGTCATCACGGTCGCCGCCGCTGGAAAGACCGATGTCGAAGCGCTCGTCTACATCGCCGCGTTCATCCCCGACGAGGGCGAGAGCGCACTGCAATTGACCGACAAGTTCCCGGGATCGACGCTCGGGCCGACCACCCGGCCCGCCTCCTACCCGCTTCCGGACGGAGGCACCGGCACCGAGCTCTACATCCGGCAAGAGGAATTCCCTCGACAGTTCGCCGCCGACGTGCCCGCCGCCACCGCCGAACTGATGGCCGCGACCCAGCGGCCGGTCGCACTGGACGCCTTGCAACAGCCCGCGACCGCCACCGCTTGGCGCGACATCCGGTCTTACGCGCTGATCACGAGCGAGGACAAGAACATTCCAGTGCAAGCGCAGCGATTCATGGCCGAGCGCGCGGGAGCCGAGGGTGTCGAAGTCGCGGCATCACACGCGGTCTCGGTGTCCACGCCTGACGTGGTCGCCGCCCTCATCCTCCGGGCGGCGGCAGGCGAGTAGCACGACCTCGGGAGCTCCGCGCGGCAGGGATTTCGCTCCGCGCGGGGCTGCTGAGACCGTCGCCGGTCAGGGCATTCGTCGGCGCGAAGCGGCCGCTGGTCTTCCGCGCACATCGGGCGCGAACGCCCGACCACGCCGAAGACAGTGGCGATCCGCCTTCGGGCCTCAATAGGTGACGACGGCCGTGGCGAAGCCGTCGAGCACCAAGTAGGGATCGGTGATCGGCGTGGCTCGCAAACCGTGGGATCCGATCTGCTCGACGGCGACCGGGACGGACGGGCCCCGAGGCACGGCGCAGCGACGGCGCGACCGTAGCGATCGGCCGGACGCTCGCCCACGCAGGCGGTCAGTCGCAGACGGCCCCGATCGAGGCCGAGCCCACCAGCTTGGTGTATTTGGCCAGGACGCCGCGGGTGTAGCGGGGCGGCAGGGGTTTCCAGCCTTCGCGGCGGCGGGCGAGTTCGTCGGCATCGACCAGCAGGTCGAGGGTGCCCTCGGCAACGTCGAGGCGGATCGGGTCGCCGTGGCGCACGAAGGCGATCGGGCCGCCGTCCACGGCTTCCGGTGCGACGTGCCCGACGCACAAGCCGGTGGTGCCGCCGGAGAAGCGTCCGTCGGTGAGCAGCAGAACGTCCTTACCCAGGCCCGCGCCCTTGATGGCCGCGGTGATGGCCAGCATCTCGCGCATCCCCGGACCGCCTTTCGGTCCCTCGTACCGGATGACGACCACGTCGCCCGCCGCGATCGTGCCGTCCTCGAGCGCGTCCATCGCGGCCCGCTCGCGGTCGAAAACCCTTGCCGTGCCGGTGAATACGTCGGAGTCGAAACCTGCCGACTTGACGACGGCGCCATCCGGCGCGAGCGAACCGGAGAGGATGGTGATGCCGCCGGTCGGATGGATCGGCGACGCCATCGCGCGGATCACCTTGCCGTCGGGATCCGGCGGGGTGATGTCGGCCAGGTTCTCCGCCACCGTTTTTCCCGTCACGGTCAGGCAGTCGCCGTGCAGCAACCCGGCATCGAGCAAAGCCTTCATCATGACCGGTACACCGCCGATCCGGTCCACGTCGGTCATCACGTGCTTACCGAAAGGTTTGACGTCGGCGAGGTGCGGCACGCGGCGACCGACGCGCGCGAAATCGTCCAACGACAGGTCGACGTTCGCCTCGTGCGCGATGGCCAGCAGGTGCAGCACGGCGTTGGTGGAGCCGCCGAACGCCATGACGACCGCGATCGCGTTCTCGAACGCGGGTTTGGTGAGGATGTCGGAAGGGGTGATCCCCTGCCGGATCAACTCGACCACGGCCTCGCCGCTGCGGCGGGCGTAACCATCGCGGCGACGATCGGTCGCGGGGGGCGCCGCGCTGCCCGGCAGCGACATGCCCAGCGCTTCGGCCGCGCTGGCCATGGTGTTGGCGGTGTACATGCCGCCGCAAGCGCCCTCGCCGGGGCAGATCGCCCGTTCGATGGCGGCGACGTCCTCACGGCTCATCAGCCCGCGGGCGCAGGCGCCGACCGCCTCGAAGGCGTCGATGATCGTCACCTCGCGCTCGCTACCGTCGGAGAGTTTGGCGATCCCCGGCAGGATCGAGCCCGCGTAGAGGAACACGCTCGCCAGGTTCAGCCGGGCCGCGGCCATCAGCATCCCGGGCAGCGATTTGTCGCAGCCGGCCAGCAGCACCGAACCGTCGAGCCGCTCGGCCTGCATCACCGTCTCGACGCTGTCGGCGATCACCTCACGCGAAACCAAGGAGAAATGCATCCCCTCGTGCCCCATGGAGATGCCGTCGGAGACCGAGATGGTGCCGAACTGCATGGGAAAGCCGCCACCGGAGAAGACGCCGTCCTTGGACGCCTGGGCGAGCCGGTCCAGGGACAGATTGCAAGGAGTGATCTCGTTCCACGAGGAGGCCACACCGATCTGCGGCTTCTCCCAGTCCTCGTCGCCCATGCCGACCGCGCGCAGCATCCCGCGGGCGGCGGTTTTCTCCAAGCCGTCGGTGACGTCGCGGCTGCGCGGCTTGAGATCGGAGACCTTCGAATTCTCGGGCATGGTTCCCCATCATGCTCGCCTCCGCCTGGATTACGGCGGCGACCACGCCGAATCCGCCCATATCGCCGCACTCGTACGCCCAGAGCGTAATGCCGGGCAGACCCACGCCCCGGAACCGTACGCTCTGCTCATGAGCGAGCACCCGAGACTTCACTCGATTCCCGGTGGACGCGACGACCGGCCGCAGCTTCCGCAGACGCCGCCGGAACCCCTGTGGCGCGAGGTGCTCGGCGAACAGTTGCGCACACTGCGGCAGGACCGCAGCGAGACACTGGTCGAAACCGCCCGGCGGGCGGGCATTTCCCCGCAGTATCTGTCCGAGGTGGAGCGGGGCCGCAAGGAGCCGTCGAGCGAGATGATCGCCGCCCTGGCCGGATCCCTCGGCACCACGCTGGGTGAGCTCACCGGCCAGGTGGCCGACGAACTTCGCGCCCGGCGCCGGACCGACTTCCTGCGCCGATCGGCGCCGCGTTCCGGCGCCGGGCCCACGCTCATGGCCCTGGCGGCCTAGTCCCGCCGCCCCAAGACCTGGTCGACGAGTCCGTACTCGATCGCGGCCGAGGCGGTGAAGACCCGGTCGCGGTCGGTGTCGCGCCGTAGCCGCTCGACCGACTGCCCGGTGTGCCGCGACAGGATCGACTCGATCTCCGCCCGCATCCGTACCAGCTCGTCGGCTTGCAGGATCAGATCGGGAATCGTGCCCTGCCCGCGCGCGGCGGGCTGGTGCAACACCACCCTGGCGTGCGGGAGCATGGCACGGCGGCCGGGCTCCCCGCCCGCCAGCAACACCGCGCCGACCGCGATCGCCTGGCCGACGCAGGTGGTCTGCACGGGCGACTGGATGTGCTGCATGGTGTCGTACACGGCGAGCATCGAGGGCAGATCGCCGCCCTCGCAGTTGATGTAGAGGTTGATCTCCTGCTCGGGGCTCTCCGATTCCAAATGCAGCAACTGCGCGATCAGCGCGTTGGCGACACCCGAGTCGATCGGCGTGCCGAGGTAGACGATGCGCTCGGCGAGCAGGTGGGAGTAGATGTCGGTGATCCGCTCGCCGCCGCGCGGATGCTGCGCGATCACATTGGGAATGGTGTAGGTGCTCATGCTGTATCCACTTCCGGCATGAGCGTGCCCTTCCGTGTGCACGCCGCGCTGCCGCCTCCAGGCCTGACCGCTCATGCCGAGATCCCGATCCGCTGGCGTTGCGGGACGATCTGCCCGAACGAGTCGACGATGTGGTCGATGAAGCCGTACTCCTTGGCTTGTGCCGCGGTGAACCAGCGGTCGTGCAGCGAATCCTCGTAGATGCGGTCGAACGGCTGACCGGTGTCCTCGGCGATGATGCCGAGCACCGTGTCGACGGTGTAGCGCAGATCGTCGGCCTGAACCTCGACGTCGACGGCGGTGCCGCCGATGCCCGCCGATCCCTGGTGCATCAGCACCCGGGCGTGCGGCAAGGCGAAACGCCTGCCTTTGCTTCCCGAAGACAGCAGGAACTGTCCCGCGCTGCATGCCAATCCGAGCGCTAGCGTGGAGACTTCACACGGCACCAGCCGCATCACGTCGCGGATGGCGAGCATCGACGGAACCGATCCGCCCGGCGAATGGATCCACAGCGAGATGCCTGCCTCCGGGTCCTCGGCGGCGAGGGTGAGCAGCTGGGTCATCAGCAGCGTCCCGTTGTCGTCGTCGAGTGCACCGTCGAGCACGGCTATGCGGCGGCTGAGCAGTTGCTCTCGCGCCCGCCAGCTGAACATCGGAGTCTTGTCATCGTGAGCCATGGCTCCACGGTGCCGCACGCTCGGCGCCGATCCGCTCCCTCGCTGCCCTCGGCAGATCCGCTCTCGGCAGTCGACGAGCCGGGGTGGCGAACGGTTCGCCCACCACAGCGGCAACACGGCCGACATCCGTTGGAAGACGACGATGCCCGCCGGCGCGTAG
>NZ_JBHVDM010000078.1:0-34317 GCF_042802775.1 Nocardia sp. NPDC057455
CGGATTCACAGACGACCCCCGCCCGGTGATGTCGGACGAGGGTCGCGAAAAGAGCCCCCTGTCGGGATTGAACCGACGACCTTTCGCTTACAAGGCGAGTGCTCTACCACTGAGCTAAGGAGGCGGGAAAGCGGTTGTCATCATAACCGGGGCTGCCGTCCGGGTGACAACGGAACCGCGTTCGACGCCGGACGCGACCATTACGACCGGACAACCGCTTTCGAGTGAAGCGAGATCGAGCATCGCTCGTTCGCTGCCCCGCTCAGGCCCGAGCGACCGGCCCGCTCACGACGACGTCGGCGGCGGCGGTCACTCGGACGCGAGACATGACGGGACCACGAACCTGCCGCGCTGGGAGCGCGGCACTGGGAGGACCGATCAGGACTGGGCGCCCTGACGAGCCGCATCGTCGGCGGCCATGGCGTCGCGCAGGCTCTTCGGACGCATGTCGGTCCAGTTCTTCTCGACGTATTCGACACAGGCGGCGCGGCTGTCCTCGCCGAACACGACTCGCCATCCGGCTGGAACCTCTGCGAAGGCCGGCCACAGGGAATGCTGTTCCTCGTCGTTGACCAGGACGAAGAAGCGGCCGTCTTCATCATCAAAGGGGTTGGTGCTCAATTTCACCTCACTGGATACTGGCGCTATGTACGGGATCGCTCCTGGTTCACCCGGTGCCGGGCTGCTGTGAACCTTGACACCGAGAGACCCCGAGCGTTGTTTCGACACTAGCAAGCGAGACGTTACGCCTGGGCGGTTACCTAGGCCGCCACCCCGGCCGACTCGCAATCAGCCCGCAAAGAAGTCCAACAGAATCTTGTTGACCGCCTCCGGGCGTTCCAGATATCCGAAATGCCCGGCGTCCGGTATCTCCTGGTACCGCGCTCCCGGAATCACGTCGGCGATCTCCCTGGACAGATACGGCGGAATCATCCGGTCGTCGGCGAATCCGATCGAAAGACAAGGCACGCGGATCGCCCGGTAGGCCTGCACCCGGTCGAAATCGTGGTCCATCCTGCGCTGCGCGCGAATGCCGGGCGAGACCGGCCCGCCGGTGAACTCGAACAGGTCGAGCCAGTCGCGCGCGGCGTTCGGCTCGGCCATGGTCGCGGGCGAGAGATTCATGACGGCGGTGATCGCCGCCTCGTATTTCGGCGGCAGTTTCACTCCGGCGGCGTCGAGTTCGTGCTCGCCGAGCGAAAGCGTCTTCTGGAACTGGTCCAGCCGCCCGTGTCCGGCCATGAACACCGCCTTGCGCACCAGGTCGGGGCGGGCCAGCGCCAGCTCCTGCGCCACGCGCGCCCCCATCGAAGTGCCCACCACCAGCGCCGGGCCCTCGTCCAGGAATTCGATCAGGGCGGCGGTGTCGGCGACCAGCTCGTCGACGGTCATGCCCGAGGCGGCCTCGAAGGACGGCGCGATCCCGCGATTGTCGAACGTGCACACCCGATAACCGGCCGCGACCAGGGCCGGAACCTGGTGCAGCTCCCACACCCGGCCTGGACTGCCGGTGCCCATGATCATGACCACGAGCGGCGCGGAGCCCTTGGCGCGGTCACCCTTCACCTGATAGTTGAGGGAAATCCCGTTCACCGTGGCCAGCGGCATATCGAACCTTTCGTGAAGTTGGTGCTGGTTCCCACGGTATAGGGACCGGCGGGGCAGACGCGTCGACCGGGGTGCCCCGGCGGCTCGTGCCGCTTTCGGCCAGCGCCCGGCGGACGCACCCTCCAGCGTCGCATACCATTGGCTTTTCGCAGGGTAAGAGCGCACTGAGCCGGGAGGACTTGACGATGGCCGTGAAGGGCAGCGCGAACGACATTGCGGACGACGATCTGGAACCGCTCGCCGACGAAACCGCGCGTCAGGCACAGCGGGTGGTCGCGGCCTACGCCGAGGACGCCGACGAGTGCCGGATGTTGTTGTCCATGCTGGGTATTGGACCGAACGCGCGAGGCGAATAGTCTCGTTCTCGACGCCAACGGCGACGTCGACTACACAACTCCAGCGGGATGAAGCAGCGCAAAGGATGCGTGAGTGGACCAGATGAATCCGTCCGACGACTCCGAGCAAGCAACAGACACCTCGACTGCTGACGCCGCGACGGAAAACACCGGCTCCGGTTTCGTCGTCGTCGCCAACCGGCTTCCCGTCGACCTGGAACGACTGCCCGACGGCAGCACCCGATGGAAGCGCAGCCCGGGCGGTCTGGTGACCGCGCTGGAATCGGTGCTGCGCAACAACAAGGGTGCGTGGGTCGGCTGGGCGGGGGTCCCCAACGTCGACGTGGACCCGATCATCGAGGACGGCCTCGAACTGCATCCGGTCCCGCTGACGGCCGACGAGGTGGCCGACTACTACGAGGGCTTCTCCAACGGCACGCTGTGGCCGCTCTACCACGACGTGATCGTGCGGCCGGTCTACGACCGCAAGTGGTGGAGCGCCTACGTCACCGTGAACCGGCGCTTCGCCGAGGCCACCGCCAAGGTCGCCGCCGAGGGCGCGACCGTGTGGGTGCAGGACTACCAGCTCCAGCTGGTGCCCAAGATGCTGCGCATGCTTCGCCCGGACCTGACCATCGGATTCTTCCTGCACATCCCGTTCCCGCCGGTCGAGCTGTTCATGCAGATGCCGTGGCGCACGGAGATCGTGGAGGGCCTGCTCGGCGCCGATCTCATCGGCTTCCATCTGCCCGGCGGCGCGCAGAATTTCCTCTACCTGGCCCGCAGGCTGGCCGGTCAGCCGACCTCGCGTGGCTCGATCGGCGTGCGCTCCAAGCTCGGCGTCGTCCAGGTGGGGTTCCGCACGGTGCGGGTCGGCGCGTTCCCGATCTCGATCGCCTCCGCAGAACTGGACGAACACTCCAGGCGCAGGTCGGTGCGCGAACGCGCCGCCAAGATCCGGGCCGAGTTGGGCAATCCGAAGACCATCCTGCTCGGCGTGGACCGGCTGGACTACACCAAGGGCATCGACATCCGCCTCAACGCGCTCGAGGAGCTGCTCATCGAGGGCCGGGTCGATCCCACCGACACGGTCATGATCCAGCTGGCCACTCCCAGTCGCGAGCGGGTCGAGAGCTACATCCAGATGCGCGGCGACATCGAGCGTCAGGTCGGCCGGATCAACGGCGAGTTCGCCCGGGTGGGCTACCCGGTGGTGCACTACCTGCACCGTCCGATCCCGCGCGACGAGCTGATCGCGTTCTTCGTGACCGCCGACGTCATGCTGGTGACGCCGCTGCGCGACGGGATGAACCTCGTCGCCAAGGAGTACGTCGCGTGCCACAGCGGGCTCAACGGCGCGTTGGTGCTGAGCGAGTTCACCGGCGCCGCGGCCGAGCTGCGGCAGGCATACCTGTGCAACCCGCACGACTTGGACGACGTGAAGGACGCCATCGTCGCGGCGTTGGAGGACGAGCGCGACGTCAAACGCAGGCGCATGCGTTCGATGCGCAGGCAAGTGCTCGCGCACGACGTGGATCGCTGGGCGCGGGCTTTCCTCGACGCCTTGGCACAGGATCAGGTCGCAGGCAGTGCGCTGCTGACCGACGACGACGTGTACCCGGAGGACCGCGACCCGCGCTGAGGCCGTTCACAGGAATCACCCAGCTTCGGTCCAGGAACTTCGCAGCCGGATACCGGACCATTTAGCCATGAGTGGTGCCCCCGTGCAGCAGACACCCGAGGCCAGGATCCTGGTGGTCGACGACGAGCCGATGATCGTCGAACTGCTCGCGGTGAGCCTGCGCTACCAGGGCTTCGAAGTGGACACCGCGGCCGACGGCGCCCAGGCGCTGGACAAGGCGCGCTCCTTCCGCCCCCAGGCCCTCATCGTGGACGTGATGATGCCCGGTATGGACGGCTTCGGCCTGCTGCGCAGGCTGCGCGCCGATGGGGTCGACGCGCCCGTGCTGTTCCTGACCGCGCGCGACGACGTGCAGGACAAGATCACCGGCCTCACCCTGGGGGCCGACGACTACGTCACCAAGCCGTTCAGCCTGGAAGAAGTGGTGGCCCGGCTGCGGGTCATCCTGCGGCGCGCGGGTCACGCGGCTCCGCAGCGGGAGAGTTCACGCTTGCGCTTCGAGGACATCGAACTCGACGACGACACCCACGAGGTGTGGAAGGCGGGCGAGCCGGTCGCGCTGTCGCCCACCGAGTTCACGCTGCTGCGCTACTTCATGGTCAACGCGGGCACCGTGCTCAGCAAGCCGCGCATCCTCGACCACGTCTGGCGCTACGACTTCGGCGGCGAGGTCGGCGTTGTGGAAACCTACGTCTCCTACCTGCGCAAAAAGGTCGACACCGGCAACACGCGGCTGATCCACACCCTGCGCGGCGTCGGCTACGTGATGCGCGCGCCCCATCGCAAGAGCGGTTCATGAGCCCGAGCCGGATCGTCACGGCGCGTGCGAAGGTCTCCGGCTTCCTGTCCGCGATCCCGTTGCGCGTGACCTTGATGACCCTGCTGGTGCTCACCGCCGGGCTCGGCCTGCTCGTCTCCGGCATGGTGGTCACCTCGGCCCTGGAAGGGCAGTTGACCAACCGCACCGACCAGCAGTTGCGCGAGGGCGCGAGGGAATGGTCCCGGCGCCCGCCGCCGCCACCGGTGCTGCCGCCCGAGCCGCGCCACGCCCCGAGCCAGTTCTACGTGCGTTCGATGCGCACCGACGGGCGCGTGTTCCTGATCCCGGCATTCGCCGTCGACTCCGAACCTGCCCTGCCCGCGAACCCACCGTCCGGCCCGTACACCGTCGGCTCCGTGAACGGAGGGCCGATCCAGTGGCGGGTGCTGACGCTGCGCACGCCGGAGGGCACGACGACGGTGGCGCTGCCGCTCACGCAGAACACCGACACCGTGCACCGGCTCGTAATGCTCGAGCTGATCGTCGGGGCGATCGTGCTGGCCGTGCTGGCGGTGCTGGCGTACTTCGTGGTGCGGGGCAGCCTGCGTCCGCTGCGCCGGGTGGAGAGCACCGCCGCGGCCATCGCCCGCGGCGACCTGCACCGCCGGGTTCCCGTGCGCGATACCAACACCGAGGTCGACCGGCTGTCCAGATCGCTGAACGGGATGCTGGCGCAGATCCAGCGCGCGTTCACCGCGACCGCCGCGTCCGAGGAGGCGGCGCGCAAGTCCGAGGAGCGCATGCGCCGGTTCATCGCCGACGCCAGTCACGAACTGCGCACCCCGTTGACGACCATCCGCGGGTTCGCCGAACTGTATCGCCAGGGCGCCACCGACGATCCCGCCGCGTCCATGGACCGCATCGAGCGCGAATCCCGGCGCATGGGCGTGCTCGTGGAAGACCTGCTCATGCTCGCGCGGCTGGATGCCCAGCGCCCGCTGGAGCTCGGCCCGGTCGACCTGCTCGCCCTAGCCAGCGACGCCGTGCACAACGCGCGCGCCGTGGTCGCCGCCGCACATACCGACGGTCCCGTCCGCACCATCGAACTGAAGGTCGAACCGGGCGAGGGAACGCTCGAGGTGACCGGCGACGAGGCGCGGCTGCGCCAGGTCCTGAGCAATCTGCTGAACAACGCCGTCACACACACCGCGCCCGACGCCGAGGTGACGGTGCGGCTGGCTCCAGGCCCCGGCGACGTGCGGCTGGAGGTGGCCGACACGGGGCCCGGCCTGCCGCGGGAGGAGGCCGAACGCGTCTTCGAGCGCTTCTACCGCACCGACACCTCCCGCGCGCGAACCAGCGGCGGTACCGGGCTCGGCTTGTCCATCGTGGAAGCGTTGGTGACCGCGCACGGCGGCGAGGTCGGCGTGCGGAGTTCGCCCGAGGCGGGGACGACGTTCACGGTCCGGCTGCCGCGCAGGTTGCCGGAGTGACCCGCGGCGTCGATCCGGGTCGTCCGCGAGGAAGCCAGGATGGTCCGCATGACCAACGGCTGAGCCTCCCCTGCCGAAGCCGACGCGAAGTTACTGCGTCGACCTGAGCGGATCGCCGCGTTCGACGGCTCCGCCGGGCTCAGACCGGGTCAACCGCCGAGACCAGCCAGTGCGAGTCCGACTTCGTCAGCGTGACGCGCACGCGGCTGCCGGTGGTGGTGCCCTGCGGGGTGTCCTTGCTCGTCATCACCTGGTTGAGGAACAGCAGCACCTGCGCGTGCGAACGGTCCGCGGAGATGACGCCGCCCGCCTGGGTGGTCGCGGTGACGGTGAGCTGCTTCTCCTTGGCGCCCGGCGCGATCTGCTTGTCGATCAGCGTCAGATAGTCGTCGCGGAAGTCACCGGTCAGGCTGTCGGCGGACTTGCGCAGTTCGGTGTCCACGGTCTGCGGGTTGTAGGTGAACATGGCCTCGAGGGTGCGGCCCGCGGTCGCGACCGCGTCCTTGCGCGACTGCTCGGCCTGCCGGTCGTCCCAGCAGCGGTAGCCGTTGACGCCGCCGATCACGGCGGCCGCGGCGACTACGACACCGAGTACCGCGAGCAGAATCCTGGCTCGAACTCCGGTCATGCTGCGTCCTCTCCGGCACGAACGGGGCGCTGCGTGGTCACGCTCCGCTGCCGCCTACAGGCCGGACCGTTCCCGCCGGTCATGCCACGAACTCCACGTCGGACACGGTCAGTCCGGAATCGCCGCGGGTCACGGTGACCCGGAACCGGTAGTACCTGGTCTGCGGCTCGGCCTGGCCCGCGTTGGTCAGCGTCTGCTTGGCGGCGACCAGGACCCGGCCGGCGCGATCGTCGTCGCTCTCCACCGCGGCCTCCACGATCTCGCCGCTGGAGACCACTTTGGCCTGCTGCACGATGCTGGTGAACGGGTCGACCCGGTTGTCGAACTCGGTCTTGAACTCACCCGAGGCCAGCGAGAGGATCCGGTCGATGTCCTGCTTGGCCGAATCGGCGCGGATGGTGGTCAGGTTGACGATCGCCTGCCTGGCTGTTTCCACGTACTCGGCGCGGCGCTCGTCGCGTTCGTGCGCCGAGCGCATCGCGAGCACCGAGAGGGTCGCGCCGCAGACGAGCGCGACGACCACCAGCGCGGCGGCAGCCGTCGCGAGAATGCGCCGGAGTCCGCGGCCATCGCTCGAGGCGGGCTTCCGCTCGGTGGACGGCGGCTCGGCCTCGGTCTTCGTCGACGCGACCGTGCCCGCGTCAGCAGTCGAGTCTCCCGTGGCCGGTACCGGTGTGCCAGGGGGGGTCGATTCGGCATCGGCGGAGTTCGATCCGTTGCCCGCGGCGGTGGTCTCCGTAGCAGCGGCGACCTCGGTGGTCGCGAGCTTCGCGTTATCGGCGGTCGCCGTCTTCGTATCGGTGGCGGCCGCGACCTTCACATCGGTGGCGGGCGCAGTCTTCACATCGGTGGCGGTCGCGGGTTGCGCGGCGGCGGCGCTCGCGGCCTTCGCATCGTCGGCGCTCGCGGGCTGCGCAACGTCGGCGGGCGCGGCCTTCACGTCGGTGGGAATCGTGTTCTCCTCGACCGGCGGCCCGGCCGAGCGCACCGCACGACGCCGCGTGCGGTGACCTTCTCCGTTGCTCTCACTCATCGTTGCTGCTCCTCGAGCATCGCCTGCCAGCTCGACGGTACCGTGCCCGAACCGCTCGGTCCGATATCGCCCTGTCGGTATGTACGCCCGTCGGGGCCGATGTAGACGCCGCTGTCCGGGTCGTACGCTCGGGCGGCGGCCGGTGTGCCGCCGCCGTAACTCGCCGGCGCCACGACGGGCGGCTCATCGGCGGGCGCTGCCGCGGGCGCCACCGGCTGCGGCGGCCCGAACGGCGGGTTGTCACCCAACGGAACGTACCCGGTCCGGCACATCTCCGGCGTCGGGGCGCGCACACCGGGCACCTCGACACACGGTGTGTTCCGGATGCCGCGCACCGCCTCGGGAGCGTCTTGCGGCACCTTGCAGTACAGGCCGGAAGGGGTGGGCGGGGTGTCCAGCTCGCTCGGCGAGCGGCGCTGGTCCGGCGGGAGGAAGCCGGTCGTGCAGGCGGGCGGGTCGTTGACCAGTGCCATGAAGTCGACCAGGGCTCCGTATTCGAGCGGGCCGCGTACCGCGGTGAGCAGCGCGGCGACCAGCGGCGGGTAGACCACCAGGATCTGTTCCAGTCCCGCGTGGTACGTGACCGCGACCTGGCCGACGCTGACCAGGTTCGACAGCAGCAGCGGCAGCGTCGGACGCAGATCGTCGAACAGGTTGGTCACCCGCTGCATGGCGGACGGGCCCTCACGCAGGATCCCGCGCAGCGCGGGGTCGTGTCCGCGCAGTTGGTCGGTGACGGTCGCCAGATCGGCGGTCCAGGAACGGATCGCCGCGTCCGAGCGAGTCTGGGTGTCCAGCAGCGGCCCGATCTGGTCGAGCAGCTGTTTCGTCGGTTCGGCGTTCGCCTGCGCTTCCTGCACCAGCAGCGACGCTGAGTCGATGAATCGCTGCAGGTCCGGTCCCGCGCCGTTGAACGCGAGGAAAGCCTCGTCGATGACCTGCCGCAGCCGGGTGTCCGCGACGCTCGACAGCAACCGGTCGGCCTGGTCCAGCAGCGCGCCGACGTCCTGCGGCAGCTTGGTGCGCTCCACCGGGATCACGCTGCCGTCGCGCAGGTTTCCGCCCGTGCGGTGCTCGGCGGGCACCAGGTCCACGTACTGCTCGCCGACCGCGGAGACACTGCGGACCCACGCGTCGACGTCGGACGGAATCTTGTAGTCGCTGGCGATGGACAGTTTCGCGTCCACGCCGCTCGGCGTGAGCCGTACCTCCCGCACCACACCGACGTTCGTGCCGCGATAAGCGACATTCGCCGTCGGGTAGAGACCACCGGTCGAGGCCAGTTTCACCGTGACCTCATAGCGCCCGATGCCGAACATCGCGGGCAGCTTGACGTATGTGCCGCCCATGACCACCAGGCCGACCACCGTGAGGACGGAGAAGATGATCAGCTGGGTACGGACGAACCGGGTGAGCGTCACTGTCCCGGACCCCCTTGCGGCGCGGTGTTGCCCGGCATGGGCACGGTCAACCCGGGAATGGCGGGCAGGCCCGGTATCGGCGGCAGTCCCGGGATGGTCGGAGCGGGCTGACTCGCCACGGGCGGCGGCGCCTGCAACGGCCCGGTGGCCGGGTCACCGTTCTGCGCGGCCGTGCCCGGTGCGAAGCTGCCGAGAGCGCCTTCCACGCCGCCGAACCGTCCGCCCAGCGGGGTTCCGGTGAGGAAGTTCGAATCCAGTCGCTTACCGGTGATGTCCACGGTCATGAACAGATTGAGGTAGTCGCCCTTGATCGCATGGTCCAGGTTCTTCATCGGGAACGGGAAGGTTGCCAGGATCTTCAGCGCCTCGGTCAGGTCGCCGCCGGTGTCCGACAGCGATTTCAACACCGGGACGAGGCTGCGCAGGTTGGCCTTCAGGTCGTTGCCGCTGGCGTCGACGATGCGCCCGACGACATCGCTCAGCTCGCCCAGCGCGGTGATCGCCCTGGTGATGTTCGCGCGGCGGTCGGCGAGCACGGTCAATGCCGGATGAATCTGCTCGATGGCCGCCGCCACCACGTCGCGCTGCTCGGCGAGCCGACCGCCGAGCCGGTCCAGCCCGCTCATCGCGGCGATGATGTCGCCGGTCTGACGGTCGAGGTTGGTGGTGAGCTCGTTCAGCTGCGGCAACAGGTCCCGGATGGCCTCCTCACGCCCGGTGAGCGCCGCGTTGAGTTCGTGGGTGATGGTTTCCAGCTGCGCGACACCGCCGCCGTTGAGCACCACCGACAGTGAGGACAGCACCTGTTCGGTGGTCGGATAGGTCCCGGCCCGTGCCAGCGGGATGACGTCGCCCGCCCGCAGCCGGCCTTCGGGAGCTCGATCCGCCGGCTCGGCCAGCTCGAGATGGTTGGACCCGAGCAAACTGGTCTGCCCGATCTTGGCGACGGCGTTCGCAGGCAGGTGGACATCCGGATTCAGCGTGACGGTGACCAGCGCGTGCCAGTCCTCCACCTCGATCTTCGAGACCGTGCCGACCGCCACGTCGTGCACCCGCACCGGCGAATTCCGGGTCAGCGTGGTCACGTTCGGCATCTGGACGCGCACTTCGTAGGAGCCGGGCGCGGTGCCCTCGGTGCCGGGCATCGGCAACGAATTCAGTCCGTCCCACTCGCAGCCGGAGAGGCCGAGCGCCACCGCCAGCCCCGCCGCGACGGCGGCGGTCCGGCGCATCCCCCGCGTCGGCATCATCGCCCTCCTCCTGTCAGGCCCGGAATGGCCAGTCCGGCGAGACCCTGCGGCACGCTCACCGGAGCGGGCTGCGGCTGCGCGGGAGTCCGGCTCTGCACCCGCTCGGCGAGGCTGGGATCGGTGTAGACCAGCTGGTCGGGGAACGCGGTCACGCCGCTGGCCGGGTTCGTCATGATCGGCACGTAGTTCATGCTCAGGCTGTTGATCACGGGCGCGAGGTACTGCGCGCAGAGGTCGGCGCTGCGATCGGCGTCGTTGGTCTCCAGCGCGCGGACCGAACCGCACAGGAACCCGAGCGGGTCGGCCGGGTTGTTCAGCGCGATCGCGCCGGTCAGGGTGCCTTGGGCCGGCTTGTAGATCTGGTAGAAGTTGACCAGCGCGGTCGGGCCGGAATGCAGCACGCGTTCCAGTTCCGGTCGCTTGTCGACCAGCACCTGGGTGGCGTCGGCCAGCCGCTGCACGCCCTCGGTGAGTTCGGCGCCGCTGCCATCGATGAACCGGCGCACGTCGACGATCGCCGCGTCCAGATTGTCCAATCCAGCACCGAGGTCGGCCGAGACCCCGGCCAGCACCGAGGACACCGACGCCAGCCGTCCGCCGAACTGCACGATCTGCTCGTTGCTCGCCGACAGCACATCGACGAACTTCTGTAGGTTGCGCACCGTACCGAACAGGTCGGTGCGTCCGTCCGAGAGCGTGCTCAAGGTGGCCGACAGTTCCCGGAGGGTGTCGCGGAACCGCTGCCCGTTGCCGTCGAGGTTGTCGGCGGCGGTGTCGATGAAGCGGCCGAAGGACCCTTGCTTGTCGTCACCGACCGGACCGAGGGCGGTGGACAGTTTGGACAGCTCGGCCTTGATGTCGTCCCACTCGACCGGCACCGCGGTGTGCTCGATCGGGATCACACTGCCGTCGGTCAGTTTCGGGCCGCCGGTGTAGGCGGGCGCGATCTGGATGAAGCGCGCCGAGACCAGCGACGGCGAGATGATCACCGCCTTCGGGTCGGCGGGGACGTCGATCCCGCGATCGAGGGTCATGGTCACCTTCACCCGGTCGGCGCCGGGCTCGATCGCGTCGATCCGGCCGACCTTGACGCCGAGCACCCGCACGTCGTCACCCGCGTACAGGCCCGACGTGGACGGGAAATAGGCGGTGACCTTGGTAGTCCCGATCCGGGTTATGCCGTTCCACGCGACCGCGACCACGAGCGCCGCGACGACCACGCCGGCCAGCACCAGCGCCCAGCGGGGCAGCTTTCGAAGGCTCAGCATGCATATCCCTCCGGACGCGACTTCCCCGTCGTCGAGGCCGATCCATCGACGGCTCGAGACGGGTGCGGGATGGACGGGTAGTGCCCACTCATCGCGGCGGCTCCTGTATCGCGGGTTCGATCGACGGGAACGGCGTGAGGTAGCTCTGCAGATCACTCGGCAGGTGCTGCGGCCACACCAGCGCGTCCACCAGCGGTTGCAGCACCTTGGTGCTCGCGTTGATCACGTACGCCTGGAAGTAGGGGCCACTGCCGACCTGCTCGCCGAGTGCCGCCGCGAACGGGCCGAGGCCGTCCAGCGCGTCGGCGAGGTTCTGTTTGTTGCGCTGCAACAGCGCCACTACCGAATTGAGCTTGTCCAATGCGGGTTCGAGCTGTGCCTCGTTGTCGGCGACCAAGCCGGACAGCTGCTGGGCGAGTCCGTTGACGTAGACGATCAGCTGCCCGAGCGCGGTGCGCCGCCGGTCCAGCTCGCCGAGCAACTCGTTGCCGTCCAGGATCAGCGCGTTGATCTGGTTGCCGCGGTCGGCGAGGATCTTCGTCACGTTCTGCGCCCGCTTCAGCAGATCGGTCAGCGCCTGGTCGCGCGCGTTGATGCTGCGGGAGAGCGCGGTGACGCCGTCGAGCGCCGAGCGCAGCGGCGCGGGAGTGTCGGCGAAGGTCGCCGAAAGCGCGTCGAGGGTCTGGTCGACCCGGTCCAAATCCAAGTCCTGGACCGTTCCCGCCAGGTCGCTCAGCGCCTCGTTGAGCGAATACGGCGAGGTGGTGCGCTCCAGCGGGATGGTGTCGTCGGTGCGCAGCGCGCCGGGGCCGGACGGCGTCACCTCCAGCGATTTGCGTCCGAGCACGGTGTTGGTCTTGATCGCCGCCGAGGTCTTCTCGCCGAGCACGATCGACTCCGCGAGGGTGAACCGGACGAGCACTTTCGCGCCGTCCAGGCCGACCTCCTCCACCCGCCCGGACCGCACGCCCGCGACCTGCACCGCGTCGCCGGGTAGCAGGCCGCCCGCGTCGGCGAAGTAGGCGGTGAACGTCGCGCCGGAACGAATGAACGGCAGGCGGTCGAATTGCAGGGCCGACAGCGCCACCGCCACCGCGAGCACGAGGCCGACGATGCCGATGGTGATGGCGGATGATCGCTGCTCTTTCATCGGTTGTCCGCACACCTTCCGGTCGTCTGCGCCCCGGGCATGTTGATCTTCATCGTCTGTCCGTTCGGGCCATCCACCAGGAAGTTCGTCGAGCAGACGTAGAGCTGGAGGAAGGAGCCGTATGAACCGATACGGATCAGCTGGCGATAAGTCGACGGCAGCCGCTCCAGGACCCACTGCACCGTGTCGGACCCGGCGTCGAGGTTCGTGGCCAGGCGTCCGGTCTGCTCGATGGTGCCCTGCAGATCGGGGCGGGCCTGGGCGAGCAGATCGGTAAGGTCGCCGGTTGCCCCGGCGATCCGCGGGATCGCGTCGCCGATCTGGTCCTTGTCGGCCGCCAGTCCGCTGATCAGGCGCTGTAGTTCGGCGATCGTGGTGGCGAATTGGTCGCCGCGCTGATCGATGGTCTGCAGCACCGCGTTCAGGTTGTTGATCACGCTGCCGATCAGCGCGTCCCGGTCGGCGAGCGTCTTGGCGAACGAACCGCCGCTGTTGAGCAGGGACACCAGCGTGCCGCCCTGTCCCTGGAAGATCTGCAACAGCGCGTTGGTCAGATCGTTCACCTGGCCGGGGTCCAGACCACGCAGCAGCGGCCGGAAACCGCCGAGCAGCATGTCCAGATCGAGCGCGGGCGCGGTCTGCTCCTTGGCGATGGTGCCGCCGGGCTGCAGGACGCGGTTCGAACCGGGCCCCTCGGACAGCTCGAGATAGCGGTCGCCGACCAGGTTCTCGTATTTGATCGCCGCCCGGGTGCTGGTGAGCAGCCGGTACTTGCGGTCGACGTCGAACTCGACGTGCGCCAGGTAATCCTTGCCGACCCGCACCGAGGTGACCGAGCCGACCGGCACGCCCGCGATGCGCACCTTCGCCCCGGGCAGCACGCCCGAGGAGCTGGTGAACACGGCGTGGTAGCCGTTCTCCCGCGCGAAGCGCATCTGGCTGAACACGACCGCCAGGCCGGCGAAGATCAGCGTCATCACCAGCGTGAAAATGGCCAGTTTGACGGTGGTGGCGGTGTTCCTCACGGGCGCGGCACCCCCGGTAGTCCGGCGAACAGGAGCTGGAAGATCTTCGGCGAGTTCACACTCAGCGTCGTCGACGGTGTGTACACGTGGCCTTCCGAGGTATCGGTGACGACATAGTCCGAGTGGCTGCCCGGTACCCGGTCGAGGATGCCCCCGCATTGCGGGCCACCGGTCGCGTTGACCTTGGGCAGATCCTCCGGGTAGGTGTACGGCTTCGCGCCATACATGAAGCCGGTGTTCAGCGCGACGCCTTCCTGCAAGCCGCCGAAGACCGCCTCACCCAGGGGCAGCGCCTTGCCGAGGCCGCCGATCAGGCAGTACAGCGCGGGCGCGTAGTCCTCGAGCAACCCGGTGGTCGGGCGCAGCAGATCCAGCGCGGTACCGAGCTGATTCTCGTTCTCGCGCAGCACCGATCCGGTGGTGTCGGCCAGGCCGGTGAGGTTCACCAGCACGTTGTCCAGGCTGTCCTGCTCTTGGTCCAGGGTTTTGCTGGTGACCGTGAAGTTGTCCACGGTGCGCAGCAGGTCGTTCACCGTGTCCGCGTACAGGTCGGTGACCGCGCCGGTCTTCGCCAGATCCTGTTGCAGCGTCGGTAGGTACGGGTTGATGTCGCGCAGGTAGGCGTCGCTCTGCGTGAGCAGGTCGCCGAGCTTCTGCCCTCGGCCCTGCAGCGCGGTGCCCAGCGCGGACAGCGTCGCGTTCAGCTTCTCCGGCTCGATCTTGGCCAGCACGTCCGACAGGTGCTGGAACAGCGTATTGAACTCGACGGTCACCCGCTGCGCGGTCAGGGTCGCACCCGGCCGCAGCGGGGTGGACGACGGCTGCTGCGGAACGACGAAGTTGATGTACTTCGCGCCGAAGACCGTGGTGGACCTGATGTCTACGTCCGCGTTGGAGGGCACCAGTTTCAACAGGTCCGGATCGAGGGCCAGTTTCAGTCTGGCGCCCTCGGCGGTGTGATCGACGGACGCGACGCGGCCGATCTCCACCCCGCGCACCTTCACCTTGGCGTCCGGGTCCAGGACCAGGCCGCTGCGCGGCGCGTCCACCGTCACGGTGGCCGTGGGCGTGAATCCGCCGACGAACATGATCAGCGCGACCGCGACGATCGCGACCAGCGCGAGCACCATGGTGAGCCCGGCCAGTTTCAGGCCGAGCCCGCCGCGCAGCGCCCGCACCAGGCGGCTTCCCGTTTGCTTCGATTCCGCCATGTCGCTTATCCGGAGAGGTGGAAGTTGCCGGAGGTGCCGTAGATGGCCAGCGAGACCAGCAGGGTCACCGTGACGACCGCGACCAGCGAGGTCCGCACCGCGTTGCCCACCGCGACACCCACGCCGACCGGCCCGCCCGCGGCGTTGTAGCCGTAGTAGGTGTGGATCATCATGATCGCCAGCGCCATGAGAATCGCCTGCGCGAACGACCACAGGATGTCGGTCGGGATGAGGAACGTGGAGAAGTAGTGGTCGTAGACGCCCGCCGACTGACCGTAGATGACGACCGTGGCGAACCGGCTGGCCAGGAACGAAGCGATCACCGCGAGCGCGTAGAGCGGGACGATCGCGATCATCCCGGCCAGCACGCGGGTGCCGACCAGGTAGGGCACCGGCCGGATCGCCATCGACTCCAGCGCGTCGATCTCCTCGGCGACCCGCATCGCGCCCAGTTGCGCGGTCGAGCCGGCACCGATGGTGGCCGCCAAGCCGATCCCGGAGATCACCGGCGCCGCGATGCGGACGTTGATGAACGCCGCGAAGAAGCCGGTCAATGCCTCGACGCCGATATTGCCCAGCGAACTGTAGCCCTGCACGGCGATGGTGCCGCCCGCGAACAGGGTGAGGAACCCGACGATCACCACCGTGCCGCCGATCACCGCCAGCGCGCCGGTGCCCATGCTGATCTCGGCGATCAGCCGGATGGTCTCGGTGCGATAGTGCGTCAGCGCGCGTGGCAGGGACCCGAGCGCCTGGGCATAGAACACCGCGTGCTTGCCGACCGAATCGAGCGAATCCGACACCCGGCGCATTCGCCGGACCGTGCGGGGAAAGCGGGATTCGATTACGAAGGCCATCGCGTCACCGCGCCGTGAACTTGATGCCGACGGCGGTGACCACCACGTTCACAACGAACAGGGCCATAAAAGCGAAGACTACGGTCTGATTCACCGCATCACCGACACTCTTGGGTCCGCCTTTGACATTCAGGCCCAGATAGCAGGCGACCAGTCCGGCGATCAGCCCGAACAATCCGGCTTTCACCTCCGAAATGATCAGCTCGGGCAGATGGGTGAGCAGCGTGATGCCATTGACGAACGCGCCGGGGTTCACATCTTGCAGATACACCGAGAACAGAAATCCGCCGACGATGCCGATGGTGCACACCAAGCTGTTGAGCATCAACGCGACGAACATCGAGGCGAGCACCCGTGGCACCACCAAGCGCTGTACCGGATTGATGCCCAGTACTCGCATGGCGTCGATTTCCTCGCGAATGGTGCGTGCGCCCAGGTCGGCGCAGATCGCGGTGGCGCCCGCCCCCGCGACGATGAGCACGGTGACGATGGGCCCCACCTGGGTGACCGCGCCGAATGCCGCGCCCGCCCCGCTGAGGTCGGCCGCGCCGATCTCCCGCAACAGAATGTTCAACGTGAAGCTCACCAGCACGGTGAACGGAATGGCCACCAGCAATGTCGGCACGATCGATACTCGCGCGATGAACCAGGACTGGTCGATGAACTCCCGCCATTGAAAGGGTCTGCGCACGCTGGCGCGTGCGACATCGGCGGTGAGTTCGAAGAATCCACCGACGGCCCGCAACGGCACGGCAAGGACCTCGTTCATCCACGATCCTCCTTGCTCAACCGACGTACACAGCTCACGGCGCGAATCTCCACCGTGGCCGCACCGCCGGAACGATTAGAACACGTTCACCGTGTTGCCGGTAGCACTTTTCACACTTTTGAAGTGCAATTTCCCGAAAAGTCGGCATATAAATTTGGAACCGGTGTCATCGGGTGATGATCCCACCTTTGTGAGGTAGGACATAACCCGTCCCTATGTCTACCAAGCGCCGATCCCATGATCAACAGTTGGACAGCTGATCAGTAGCACACCGGCGGCGAGCCGCCGCGGCTCAGCCCAACTTGGTCAGCGAAGACGCCGAGAAGGTGCGCCCATCCGGGCGATCGGCGAAGTAGCCGCCCAGCGTGTCGGCCAGATCCTCGGCCGACCACGCCCCTCCGGCCGCGTCGAACCGGCGTTCCACGACCGGCGCTGCCATGAGCGCCACCATTCCCCCGTAGACGACGAACAGCTGCCCACTGACCGAGTCGGCCGCGGGCGAAGCCAGGTAGGCGACCAGCCGCGCCACGTGATCGGGCGACAGCGGGTCGGATTCGCCCTCCGGAGCGGGGCTGAACACCGCCTCGGTCATCGCGGTGCGCGCCCGCGGCGCGATCGCGTTGGCGCGCACACCGAAGCGCGACAGCGCTCGCGCGGCCGAGAGGGTCAGCGCGGTGATGCCCGCCTTCGCGGCGCCGTAGTTGGCCTGCCCCTCCGGGCCGAGCAATCCGGCCTCCGACGAGGTGTTGATCAGCCTGCCGTAGACCAGAGCGCCCGCCTGCTTCGATTTGCCGCGCCAGTACGCGGCGGCATTGCGGGAGAGCAGGAAATGACCGCGCAGATGCACCGCCAGCACCGCGTCGAAGTCCTCGTCGGACATGTTGAACAGCATCCGGTCGCGGGTGATGCCCGCGTTGTTGACCACGATGTCGACCGATCCGAACGATTCCTCCGCGGTGCGGATCAGCGCGTCGGCGGTCGCCCGCTCGGCGATGCTGCCCGCGACGAACTCCGCCTTGGCGCCGAGGGCCCGGATCTCGCCGAGCGTGCTCGCGACCGCGTCCGACTCCGTGAGGTCGTTGACCACCACCGACGCGCCGGCCCCGGCCAGTGCGAGCGCTTCGGCCCGCCCAAGTCCGGCGCCGCCGCCGGTCACGATCGCTACACGGCCCGCAAGGCTCAGATCATTGCTCACGCGGCCGACTCTAGAACGTGTTCCAACTTACGGCAAGCATCGTTCACCGCAACCGCAGCGCCGCCTTGGGGCACTGCGCGACGGCGTCCTCGACGTCGGCGAGCCGATCGGAGGGCACGTCGGCGTCGGCGATGTGCAGCACGTCCTCGTCATCGAGTTCGAACACGTCGGGGGCGATTCCGACACAGATTCCATTCGCTTCGCACTGGTCTGGATCGACACTGATCTTCATGGCAACTCCTTTACCACCACTCTGGCCGAAGCCTAACAAGCCGATCCGCTCCACCGGGGCGTCATCGGGGGGATTCGGTATCAATACTGGAACATGTTTCAGTCCATATGCAATGATCAGGGAAACCCGATCCGACGAAAACTCGTCCTACCCACCCCGCCGACTCCGCAAGCTCCGTCGGCCGACCATTCCCCAAGAGGTTTTGCCATGCGCATTGCGTACACGCCGCAACAGGAGCAGCTGCGCGCGGAGTTGCGCGACTACTTCGCGCGGCTCATCACCCCCGAGCGCAGGGAGGCCCTGAGCGCGCAGACCGGCGAGTACGGGCAGGGCAATGTGTACCGCGAGGTCGTTGAGCAGATGGGCCACGACGGCTGGCTGGCGCTGGGCTGGCCCAAGGAATACGGCGGCCAGGACCGCCCCACCATGGACCAGCTGATCTTCACCGACGAGGCGGCGATCGCGGGCGCGCCGGTGCCGTTCCTGACCATCAACTCGGTCGCGCCGACGATCATGCACTACGGCAGCGAGGAACAGAAGAAGTTCTTCCTGCCCAAGATCGCAGCCGGTGAACTGCACTTCTCCATCGGATACTCCGAGCCGGGGGCGGGCACCGACCTGGCGAGCCTGCGCACCACCGCGGTGCGTGACGGCGACGACTACGTGATCAACGGCCAGAAGATGTGGACCAGCCTGATCGCCTACGCCGACTACGTCTGGCTGGCCGTGCGCACCGATCCGACCGCCAATAAGCACAAGGGCATCAGCATGCTCATCGTGCCGACCACCGCCGATGGCTTCTCCTGGACGCCCGTGCACACGATGGCGGGGCCGGACACCAGCGCCACCTACTACCAGGATGTTCGCGTGCCGGCGAGCGCGCTGGTCGGCCAGGAGAACGGCGGCTGGGCACTGATCACCAACCAGCTCAACCATGAGCGCGTCGCACTCACCTCGGCCGCGCCGCTGGCGCTGGCGCTACGCCAGACCGTCGAGTGGGCGCGTGAGACCAAGGCGAGCGACGGCTCCCGGGTGATCGACCGCGAGTGGGTGCAGCTCAACCTGGCCAAGGTGCACGCCAAGGTGGAGTACCTCAAGCTGCTGAACTGGGAGATCGCCAGCCGCGCCGACGCGGGCGGCGACGCGGCCCCGCGTCCGTGGGACGCCTCGGCCTGCAAGGTGTACGGCACCGAGCTGGCCACCGAGGCCTACCGGTCGCTCATGGAAATACTCGGCCCGCAGGCCTACCTGCGCCAGGACTCCCCCGGCGCGCAACTGCGCGGCCGCCTGGAGCGGATGCACCGCGCGGCGCTCATCCTCACCTTCGGCGGCGGCACCAACGAGGTGCAGCGCGACATCATCGCCATGACCGCCCTCAAGCAGCCTGCCGCGGCGCGCTGATCGAAAGCTGAGAGACACCATGGATTTCACCCCCACCGAAGCCCAACTCGATCTCGGCCGGCTGACCGGCGAGGTGTGCGGCAAGCTGGTCACCGCCGACCGGCTGCGCGAACTCGACACCGCTGAGGAGCGGTTCGACCAGCCGCTGTGGAGTTCACTGGCCGAGACCGGCGTGCTCGCGGCGACGCTGCCCGAGTCGGTCGGCGGCAGTGATCTGGGCTCGCTCGAGCAGACCGCCGTCCTGCGCGAGCTGGGCAAGCACCTCGCCGCCGTGCCGTACCTGTGGTCGATCGTGCTCGGCGCGGGCGCGCTGGCCCGGTTCGGCGATGCGGCGCAACAGGATCTGGCCACCCGGGCGGGCGCGGGCGACGTCATCCTCACGGTGGCGCTGTCCGAGGAGCGCAACTGGGAACCCGCCGCGCCGGCCACGACCGCGGTCGAGACCGGCGACGGCTGGCGGCTGACCGGCGCCAAGACCACCGTGCCCTTCGCGAACCGGGCCGAGCGGATCTTGGTGCCCGCCGCGGTTTCCGGGACCACCGCGGTGTTCCTGGTCGATCCCGCGGCGGCGACGGTGACCGCGCAACAGGTGGTCGACCGCAGCCCGGAGTTCGCGGTCGAGTTGACCGATACGCCCGCCGAGCTGATCGGCTCGGTGGCCGACGGCGCGGAGATCCTGGACTGGATCCTCACCCGCGCCTGGCTCGGCCTGAGCGCCGTGCAGCTCGGCACCCTGGAACGGGCGCTCGAACTGGTCGCCGAGTACGCCAGGGAGCGCGAGCAGTTCGGCAAGGCGGTCGGCAGCTTCCAGGCCGTCGCCCAGCGGCTCGCCGACGCCTACATCGACGTGCAGGGCCTGCGTCTTGCGGTCACCCAGGCGGCGTGGCTGCTGTCGGAGGACCTGCCCGCCGCCGAGGCGGTACACACCGCCAAGTTCTGGGCCGCCGACGCGGGCCACCGCGTCGCCCACACCGTGGTCCACGTGCACGGCGGCGTCGGCATCGACCGCGACCACATCGCGCACAACTACTTCACCGCCGCCAAACACAACGAGTTCGCCCTCGGCGCGAGCACCGACCACCTGCGCGCCCTCGGCGCGTTGCTGGCCACGTAACCGCATCCGAGCGATTCGGCCCGCACGGCACCATGCCGGGCGGGCCGAACCGCGTCGCGCTCAGGCGAGTCGCCGGTTCAGCGCCACGCTGACCCGCGAAACTTGGTCACCAGCGTCTTCGAAAGAAACGCCATTCGCGCCAGAGCTCTGGATGCGGGGCCGGGTGTGGCCGTCTCGCCGCAGCGTGGAGTAGCAGGGCTCGAGGTCGGCCATGAGCCGAACGTACCGCGATTTCAGTCGGCCGGGATCGACGTCAGGTAGCGCTGAAGGGTGGGGCCTACCTCGGCGACGATCTGGTCGCGAGTCAGGGCGACGACCGGGGGCAGGCGCAGGACGTAGCGGCACAGGGCGAGGCCGAGCATCTGGGTGACGATCAGGCCGCCACGGCGGGGAGCGTCGGCGGGATCGCCGAAACGCAGCACGGCGGGCAGGATCTGCTGGGCGAAGATGTCGCGGACGCGTTCGGCGACCGCCTCGTCGGTGATCGACGAGCGCAGCAGCGTCAACAGCACCTCCTTGTTCGGCTGCTCTTCCCAGATCTCGAAGAAGCGGCGCACCAGCAGCTCCCCCAAAGTGTCCGGCTCGGCGGACCCGAGGTCGGGCAGATTCAACCGGACGTCGACCGCAGCTGCGAAGAGCCCGTCTTTACTGCCGAAATACCGCATGACCATGGACGGGTCGATATCCGCGTCCGCGGCGATGGCGCGGATGGTCGCCTTGCGGAATCCCTCGGCGGCGAACCGTGCGCGGGCCGCGTCCAGAATCGCCGCACGCGTCGCGTCCGAGCGGCGAGCGGGGGCTTGATCAGGCTCGACGGTCATGCCAACAAGTGTAGGCCAACAACTGTTGACTTCCTAGTCCGCACGGGGCTACGGTTATGCCAACAAACGTTGGCCTACAAGCGTTGACATGAGGGAGTTCCGATGAACGCCACACCGAGCCCGCTGCCCGCCACCACCTCCGTCGTGATCGTCGGCGCGGGGCCCGCCGGACTGACCGCCGCCATCACCCTGGCCGACGCCGGTGTGGATTTCGTCCTGCTCGACCGGCTGAGCGAGGGCGCGAACACCTCCCGCGCGGCGGTGGTGCACGCCAGGACACTGGAGGTGCTCGAGCAGTTCGGCATCGCCGAGGAACTGGTCGCGACCGGCGACATCGTCGCGCGCTTCACCGTCCACGACGGCGGCAAGACTTTGGCCACCATCGACTTCGACGATCTCCCGACGCGCTACCCCTACACCCTGATGACGCCACAGGACACCACAGAGGCGGTGCTGTTGCAGCGGTTACGGAAGGCGGGCGGTGAGGTGCAGCGGCCTTACCAGGTCAGCCGGGTCGTCACGGAAAGCGACGGCGTGACGGTCGAATACACCGATGCCGCGGGCACACCGGGCAGCATCCGCGCCGACTACGTCATCGGGAGCGACGGTATGCACAGCGTCGTCCGCGAGCAGGCGGGTATCGGGTTCACCGGCGCGTCGTACCCGGAATCCTTCGTCCTCGCCGACGTGCGGATGGACTGGCCGATCGCGCGCGACGAGGTGGCCCTGCACCTTTCACCGGAGGGCGTCACCGTGGTCGCGCCGCTGCCCGACGAGGCCGAGCCGAACCGTTACCGCGTGGTCGCCACCTTGGAAACGGCGCCCGAGCACTCGACCACAGCGGACGTTCAGGCCCTCTTGGACGCCCGTGGCCCCGGCGGCACGGTGCGGGTCCACGAAGTGCTGTGGAGCTCACGCTTCCGCGTACACCACCGCGTCGCCGACCACTACCGCAACGGCCGCATCCTGCTCGCGGGCGACGCCGCCCACGTGCACAGCCCGGCAGGCGGTCAGGGCATGAATACCGGCATCCAGGACGCCGCCACCCTCGGCCCCCTGCTGGTGCGAGTCCTCGCGGGAGAGCCGGACACCCTGCTGGACGAGTACGAATCCACCCGCCGCCCCGTCGCCCTCGGCGTCGTCTCGTTCACCGACCGCATGACCAAGATGGCGACCCTGCACCAGCGCCCCGCCCGCACCGCGCGCAACCTGATCCTCACCACCCTGTCGCGCATCCCCGCCTTCCGCTACCGCCTCGCTTACCAGCTGGCCGAACTCGCCAACCGCTGAGGTTCCGCGAGCCCGAGCGAGCCGGACCGCGCTTCGGCAGCTGCGCACAATGCGCACCCTGGCGTGTGGTCGTACAGCCTGAATGCCGCGCGAGGATGGGCCGAGCTACTCGTTCAGGTCGGCCACCGTCTGGTGAACGGCAGCCGACCATGAGGCCTGGGTACTACTTCGCGCTCGCCTCGGCGTGGTTGTCGGCGGGGCGGGACTGGGTTTGCTCCTTGGCCCAGCGGTAGTCGGGCTTGCCCGCCGGGGAGCGCTTGATCTCGTCGACGAACCACAGGCTGCGGGGATGTTTGTACGGCGCGATCTCCTGGGTGAGCATGGGGCGCAGCTCCTCCAGGGTGGGGCGGGACGCGCCGCGGCATTGCACGACCGCGACCACCCGCTGGCCCCAGCGCTCGTCCTCGATGCCGACCACCAGCGCGTCGAAGATCTCGGGGTGCGTCTTGAGTGCGCCCTCGACCTCCTCGGGGTAGATCTTCTCGCCACCGCTGTTGATGCTGACCGAACCGCGGCCGAGCATGGTGACCGTGCCGTCCTCCTCGACGCGAGCGAAGTCGCCGGGGATGGCGTAGCGAATCCCGTTGTACTCCTTGAAGGTCGCCGCGGTCTTCACCTCGTCCTTGTAGTAACCGAGCGGGATGTGCCCGCGGCGGGCCAGGATGCCGACCTCGCCGGAGCCGGGCGGCACCGGATTGCCGTTCTCATCGAGCACGTCGGTGGAGGCGTCGATCTTCACCCGCGGCCCCCCGGTGTGCGTCGCGCCCTTGGCCACGATCGCGATACCGCCGAAACCGGTCTCCGAGGAGCCGATCGAATCGGAGATCATGCGGTTGGGCAGCAGCTCGAGGAACTGGTCCTTGAGCGCGGGCGAGAACAGCGCCGCGCTGCTGGCCATCACGTAAAGGCTGGAGAGGTCGTAGGGCTGACCGGTCTGCGGGTTGCCCTCGATCAGCGCGTCGAGCATCGGGCGCGCCATCGCGTCACCGGTGATGAAGATCAGGTTGATCTTGTGCTTGTCGATCGCCTGCCACACACCGTGCCCGGAGAACTCCGGGATCATCACGGCTTTGCCGCCGCCGAACAGGCTGTGGAACGTGGCCCACTGTGCCCCGCCATGGATCATCGGCGGGATCGGGAACCGCACCATCGGCGGGCTGCCCGCACCGACCTTCGCCAATTCCCACTCGTCCTGGACGTATTCGCCGGTGATGAAGTTGATGCCCGCGCCGAGCACGCGCCACACGTCCTCCTGCCGCCACATCACACCTTTGGGCATGCCGGTGGTGCCACCGGTGTAGACCATGTACAGGTCGTCCGGGGAGCGTTCGCCGAAGTCGCGCTCACCCGAGGACTGCGCGAGCACCGTCTCGTAATCCGCCGAATCCGCTGCGGTGGCGATCGTGCCGGTCGTATCGTCGTCCACGACGACGACCGTGCGCAGCTGCGGGGTCTTCGGCCGGACGGCGGCGACCCTGTCGCTGTAGCGCCGCTCGTGGATCAGCGCGACCATGTCCGAGTTGTCGAAGATGTACTGCAACTCGTTCTCGACATATCGGAAGTTCACGTTGATCATCACGGCCCGCGCCTTGAAGATCGCGACCATGGCCTCGACGGCCTCGATCGTGTTACGTGAGTAGATACCCACCTTGTCGCCCGGCCGGACTCCATGTTCTTGCAGGTAGTGAGCGAGACTATTGGCCCGCTCCTCCAACTGGGCGTAGGTGACCTCGCGGCCGTCGTCGGCCAGCGCGACGCGGTCGGGCATCAGGTCGACGGCATGTTCGACAAGGTCCGCTATGTTGTAGCTCACAGACCTAAAAATAGAACGTGTTACTGTTTCTGACAAGGCTCGAAGTCAGGAGAATCAGCGATGCCGCACTGTCTCGTCGAGAAGCGCGACCATGTCCTCATCGTCACCATGAACCGGCCCGAGGCGCGCAACGCGCTGTCGGGGGAGATGATGGCGATCATGAAAGACGCCTGGAACCAGGTGGACAAGGATCCGGATATCCGGGTCGCGATCCTGACCGGCGCGGGCGGGGCGTTCTGCGCGGGCGCCGATCTCAAGGGCATGACCTCCGAGCATCCCGGCGACACCATCGACGGCGGCGGCTGGAATCCGGCCAAGCTGGAGGCGCTGCTCAAGGGCCGCAGGCTGACCAAGCCGCTGATCGCGGCGGTCGAGGGCCCGGCCATCGCGGGCGGTACCGAGATCCTGCAGGGCACCGACATTCGAGTCGCCGGCGAGAGCGCGAAATTCGGTGTGTCCGAGGCGCGTTGGGGCCTGTTCCCGCTGGGCGGCTCGGCGGTGCGACTGGTCCGCCAGATCCCCTACACCGTGGCCGCGGACATCCTGCTCACCGGCCGGCACGTCACCGCCGCCGAAGCCAAGGAGATCGGGCTGATCGGGCACGTGGTCCCGGACGGCACCGCACTGGACAAGGCGCTGGAGATCGCGGGGCAGATCGCCGCCAACGGCCCCCTCGCCGTGCAGGCCATCCTGCGCACCATCCGGGAGACGGAGGCCATGCCGGAGGAGGACGCCTTCGAGATCGACGCCGAGCTCGGCATGTCGGTGTTCCGCTCGGCGGATGCCAAGGAAGGACCGCGGGCGTTCGCGGAAAAGCGCAAGCCCTCTTTCACCGGAAACTGAGAATCCCGGCGGAGCCCGCCGCGCCCGACGCGCACGTGCGTCGACCGATGCTCGCGCACCGACCGATGCGCGCGCATCGGGGGCGACCCCTCGCCGGGCTCAGTTTGCGCCCGGATAGTCCATCCAGAACGGCTCCCACTGGTGGCCGTCGGGGTCGATGAAGGTGCGGCCGTGCATGCCGACCTGCGCCTCCTGCGCCCGCTTGTCCTCGTTCACCTCTTCGGTCGCGCCCGCCGCGAGCGCCGCGTCGGTCAAGCTGTCAACCTCTTCGGCGCTACCGAGGGCGAGCGCGTACGCGGCGTTGATCGCCGCCTTGGTGTCGGCCACCGGCCGCTTGCTGAAGGTCGTGAAGAAGTCCCTGACGAGCAGCATCAGGCAGATGTTGTCGTCGACCACGATGCAGGCCGCGTTGTCGTCGGTGAACTCCTGGTTGACCTTCCAGCCCAGCGCCTCGTAGAAGGCCTTCGACCGGTTCAGATCGGCGACCGGGAGATTGATGAAGATCATCTTGCTGCTCATGGCCTCTTCCTCTCGAGCAAGTCCGTTCGTGTCACTGGATAGGACGGGCCTCGCGGGGCGAACTCATCGCGGATGCTCGGGTGGCGCATGCCACACCGCGGGCAGGTTTATCGATCTTGATCAGCGCGGCCCTCGAGTTCGAGGGCCTGTTTTGTGTCGGTGGCCTGTGGCAGGGTGACACCCATGAACGACTCGTCCGGCACTTCCGCCGGCCTCGCTCCCGAGGCGCTCGTCGCGTTCGAGACCCATCGCAGGGAACTCTGCGCGTACGCCTACCGCATGCTCGGTTCCTCCTTCGAAGCGGAGGACGCGGTGCAGGAGACCCTGACCCGGGCATGGAAGTCCTACGACTCGTTCGAGGGTCGCGCCAGCCTCCGCTCCTGGCTGTACAAGATCACCACGAACGTCTGCCTGGACATGCTCGACGGCCCGCAGCGCCGGGCCCGGCCGATGGACCTTTCCGGTCCGTCGCGGCCGGACTCGCCGCTGCCCGCGCCGCAACCGGACTATGTCTGGATCGAGCCCATCCCGAACGCGCTGGCCTTCGGCGCCGATCCGGCTGATCACGCCAGCGCGAAAGACACCTTGCGCCTGGCCTTCGTCGCGGCCTGCCAGCATCTGCCCGCCACCCAGCGCGCGATCCTGATCATGCGCGAGGTGCTGCGCTTCTCCGCCAACGAGACCGCCGAGGCGCTCACCATGTCGCCCGCGTCGGTCAACAGCGCGCTGCAACGGGCGCGCGCGACCATGTCCAAGGTCCAGCCCGCGGCCACCGACACCTTCGACGAGTCCGACGAGGATCAGCGCAGGCTGGTGGACAACTTCGTCAAGGCGTTCGAGTCCTACGACATGGACACACTCACCTCGCTGCTGAAAGCGGATGTGGCGCTGTCGATGCCGCCGATCGAGCTGTGGATCTCGGGCCCGGAGAACGTGGTCGCGTTCATGCTCGGCCACGGAAGCGCTTGCCGCGATTCGCGAATGATCCGTTTGGAGGGCGCCAACGGCCTGCCCGCCTTCGGCCACTACAAGCCGGGTGACGAGCCGGGGGTATGGGTGCCGTGGTCGATCACGGTGCTGGAACTCGACGGCGACACCATCGCCGGACTGAACTTCTTCCTCGACACCGAGAAGCTCTTCCCGCTCTTCGGCCTCGCGCCCGAACTGCGCGAAAGTATCTGACCCCGCACGCGCGAATGCGCCCTTCGCGAAGGGCGCATCCGCTTTCGGCGCCGTCGCGCGCCCGGGCCGCAGCCCCAGCGGGCCGGCTACCCGACTGCCTCGTCTCCGCCGGACCGGGGGCGGACTTCGGTCCGATATCGTCCGGCGGTACCCCTCAGGACGCGGGGATGTACCGCTCGCGCAGCTTGCGCTTGTACAGCTTCCCGTTCGGGTCGCGCGGCAGTTCCGGCAGGTAGTCGATGGATTTGGGCATCTTGTATTTCGCCAATTGCGTGGCGGCGAAAGCGAGCAGCTCCTCGGTGAGCGCCTCGCCGCTCTCCGTTCCGTCGGCGGGCTGCACGACCGCCTTCACTTCCTGACCCCAGTCCGGATGCGGCACACCGAAAACCGCCACATCGGCGACCTTCGGGTGGGTGATCAAGACGTTCTCCACCTCTGCCGGGTAGATGTTCACGCCGCCGGACAGGATCAGGTCCGAGCGCCGGTCGTGCAGGTAGAGGTAGCCGTCCTCGTCGAGGTGCCCGATATCCCCGACGGTGAACAGGTCCCCGACGCGCGAGTCCTCGGTCTTGGCCTTGTCGTGGTGGTACTCGAAGCTCGAAGCGCCCATCCGCATGTACACCAGACCGGCCTCGCCGACCGGCACCTCGGAGCCGTCTTCCTCGCTGAGCACCTTGATCACCGACCACGGCCACGCCTTGCCGACCGAGCCCGGCTTGCGCAGCCACTCGGCGCCGTTGATCACCGTGCCGCCGCCCTCGGTGGCCGCGTAGTACTCGGTGACCGTCGGCCCCCACCACTCGAGCATCTGCCGCTTGGTTTCCTGCGGGCAGGGCGCAGCGCCGTGTACCATGCTGCGCAGCGAGGACACGTCGTACTTGGCGCGCACCTCCTCCGGCAGCGCGAGCAGGCGATGGAACTGGGTGGGCACCATGTGGCTGTGCGTCACCCGGTGCTTGTCGATCAGCCGCAGCATGTCCTCGGCGTCCCAGCGGTCCATCAGAACGAGCTTGTGACCCAGCTGGATCGAGATGGTGGCGAAGTTCAGTACGGCCGTGTGATACAGCGGCGAGCCGCAGATGTGCACGTGGTCGTCGTAGGGCCCGAGCTCGAACAGACCGAAGAACGCGGTGGTGTGCGGCGGGACGACATCGGGGTCGGCGCCGGTCAGCGGCCGACGTACTCCCTTGGGTCGTCCGGTGGTCCCGGAGGTGTAGAGCATGGGCGCGCCGGTGCTGCGATCCGACGGGCGCCCGGTGTCCGCGGCGCCGAGCCAGGCCACCGACTTGAAGCCCTCGATCTCGCCCACCGCGAAGCGCGCCGTCGCGGGCAGCCCCGCCTCGTCGGCGGCGGCCTGGGCGGCGGCGGCGAACCGATCGCTGGCGATGAACGCCTTGGCCTCGCTGTCGGCCAGGATGTAGGCGACCTCCGGACCGGTCAGATGCCAGTTCACCGCGACGATGTACAGCCCGGATTGGTAGGCCGCGAAATACGCCGCGATCGCCTCCACGCTGTTGTGCACCATGCTCACCAGCACGTCACCGGTTTTCAGGCCGAGCCCACGCAGGCCGGTGGCGTAACGATTGGCGAGCGTGGCCAATTCGCGATACGTCACCTCCCGGCCCGAGGGATCGACCATCGCGATCCGATCGGGTTCGGCTTCGGCGATGTTCCACAGACCGAGAATTTTCACTGACTCCTGCATGGGGGGATTGTGCGGAGGCGGAGCCGACGGGGCGGGTGAGGCAGTCACCCCATTGAATCTAGAACGTGTTCTACTGTTCGACAAGAGGGGCGAGCCGACGCAATTGCGCGACATCGGGAACCGACACCAGCATCATGGTGACGCCCGCGGCCTCCCAGACCCGCAGTTGCTTGCGGACATGCTCCTCGTCGCCGATGATCGCGGTGTCCAGGATCAGCTCGTCCGGCACCACCGCCGCCGCCTCCGCCTTCTTGCCGGACTGGAACAGCCGGCCGATCTCGTCGACCTCGCGGTCGTATCCCATCCGCCGGTACACCTGGGCATGGAAGTTCAGCTCGGGCGCGCCCATGCCACCGATGTAGAGCGCCATGATCCAGCGCATCCGCTCCAGCTCGCTCGCCGGATCGTCGGTGATCACCACCTGGCAACTGGCGGCGATCTCGAAGTCGTCCCGGGTGCGCCGCGCGCCCGCGCGCGCGAAGCCCTCGTCGAGCCAGTCGTTGTACATTCCGGCCAGCCGGGGCGCGTAGTAGATGGCCAGCCAGCCGTCGGCGATCTCGGCGGTGAGCGCGACATTCTTCGGCCCCTCCGCGCCCAGCCAGATCGGCAGATCCGCACGTAGCGGATGCACGATCGGCTTCAGCGGCTTACCGAGCCCGATCGCGCCCGGCCCGGTGTAGGGCAGCGGATAGTGCGGGCCGTCGCTGGTGACCGGCGCCTGCCGGGCCAGCACCTGACGCACGATCCCGACGTACTCGCGGGTGCGCTGCAACGGTTTGGCGAACGGCTGGCCGTACCAGCCTTCCACCACCTGCGGACCCGAGACGCCCAAGCCCAGAATCGCGCGGCCGCCGCTGAGGTGATCGAGGGTGAGCGCGTGCATGGCGGTCGCGGCCGGCGTGCGCGCCGACATCTGCACCACCGACGTGCCGAGACGCACCCGCCGCGTGGACGAGCCCCACCAGGTGAGCGGGCCGAAGGCGTCCGACCCCCACGACTCGGCGGCGAACACAGCGTCGAACCCGGCTTCCTCGGCCGCCACCACCAGCTCCCCCGCGTTCGCGGGCGGCTGGGCCATCCAGTACCCGAGTTGCAATCCGAACTTCACGCCGGACCCCTTTCCAGTCAACTGCTTGCCACCAGAGTTAGAACCTGTTCTACTCGATATCGTGACTCAGGGGAATACTGCATCCACGGCAATCGCCGGTGGTAGCGGCACGGCATTGAACACAGCGGCCGTGCCCGATGTACTCAGCGCGCCCCTGCGGGTGCGTTTCGACTACACCCGCTCCGTCGGATCCACCATCGGGACCTTTCTGACCCGGTTGCGCGATCACAAGATCGTCGGCGCGCGTGGCTCGGACGGCCGGGTGATCGTGCCACCGCCGGAATACGATCCGATCACCGCCGAACCGTTGACCGAATTCGTCAACGTCGCCGATACCGGCACCGTCGAATCATGGACCTGGGTGCGCGAGCCGCTGCCCGGCCAGCCGTTCGACCGCCCTTTCGCCTGGGCGCTGATCCGGTTGGACGGCGCGGACACGACGCTGCTGCACGCGGTGGACGTGGCCGGGCCCGAGGACATTCGGAAAGGCTTGCGGGTGACCGCCCGGTGGGCCGGGCAGACCGAGGGCAGTATTCGCGACATCGTCTGCTTCGAGCCGGGCGAGAAGTCCGCCGCGCCGGTGGCGTCCGCCGCGGCCGATCCGGTCACCATGCTCATCACTCCGGTCGATCTGTCCTACAAGCACACCGCCTCGCCCCAGGAAACCGTCTACCTGCGCGGACTCGCCGAAGGCAAGCTGATCGGCGCGCGCACCGACGCCGCGGGCAAGGTGTACTTCCCGCCGCGCGGCGCGAACCCGACCGACGGCAGGCCGACCGACGAGTACATCGAGTTGCCCGACCGCGGCACGGTCACCACGTTCTGCATCGTCAACGTGCCGTTCCTCGGGCAGCGGATCAAGCCGCCGTACGTCGCGGCCTATGTGCTGCTGGACGGCGCGGACATCCCGGTGCTGCACCTGGTGCTCGGGTGCGACGCGAGCGAGGTGCGCATGGGCATGCGGGTGGAGGCGGTGTGGAAGCCGCGCGAGGAGTGGGGCTACGGCCTGGAGAACGTGGACCACTTCCGTCCCACCGGCGAGCCGGACGCCGATTACGAGACCTACTCCCATCACCTCTGAGAGAGGCGCACGTTGACTGACAACGCCACCGACATCGCGGTCGTGGGTTTCGCCCACGCGCCGCACGTGCCGGAGACCTTCGGCACCACCAACGGTGTCGAGATGCTGGTGCCCTGCTTCCAGCAGCTCTACGACCGGCTCGGCATCACCAAGTCCGATATCGACTTCTGGTGCTCGGGCTCGTCCGATTACCTTGCCGGACGAGCCTTCTCGTTCATCTCCGCGATCGACGCCATAGGCGCGGTGCCGCCGATCAACGAATCGCACGTGGAGATGGACGCGGCCTGGGCGCTGTACGAGGCGTGGGTGAAACTGCGCTCGGGGCAGGCGAAGACGGCGCTGGTGTACGGATTCGGCAAGTCCTCCGCGGGCACGCTGCGCCAGGTGCTCACCATGCAGCTGGACCCGTACGTCGTCGCGCCGCTGTGGCCGGATGCCTGGTCCATCGCGGGCCTGCAAGCGCGCGCCGGTCTCGACGCGGGACGCTGGACCGAACGGGACATGGCGGCCGTGGCGGCAGGCGAGTCCGGTGACGCCGACAGCCTGCTCGACCAGCCCTACGTCGCCGATCCGTTGCGCGCGCACGATATCGCGCCGATCACCGACGGCGCGGCCGCGATCGTGCTCGCAGTCGGCGACCGAGCCCGCGAACTGTGCGAGCGTCCCGCGTGGATCACCGGTATGGCCCATCGGATCGACACTCCCGTGCTCGGCGCGCGCGACCTCAGCGTCTCACCCTCGACAGCGGCCGCGGCCAAGGCGGTGACCAGCGGCGATGTCAGCGATTTCGACATCGCCGAGCTGCATGCGCCGTTCAGTCACCAGCAGCTGATCCTCGCCGAGGCGATCGGGCTGAAGAACGGCACGAAGGTGAATCCGTCCGGCGGCGCGCTCGCGGCCAATCCGATGTTCGCCGCGGGCCTGGAGCGCATCGGCTTCGCGGCCGAGGCGATCATCGCGGGCTCGGCGAATCGTGCGCTGGCCCATGCCACCAGCGGCCCCGCGCTCCAGCAGAACCTTGTGACCGTCTTGGAATCGGAGAACCGATGAGCTTGCCAGCGGCGGTGCTCGGCACCGGACAAACCCATCACGTGACGAAACGGACCGACGTGTCCATGGCCGGGATGTGCCGCGAGGCCATCGATCGCGCCCTCGCCGACGCCGGTCTCACCATCGCCGACATCGACGCGGTCGTGGTCGGCAAGGCGCCGGACGGATTCGAAGGCGTCATGATGCCCGAACTGTTCATGGCGGATGCGCTCGGCGCCACCGGAAAGCCGCTGCTGCGAGTGCATACCGCCGGCTCGGTGGGCGGCTCCACCGGCATCGTCGCGACCAACCTCGTGCAGGCGGGCGTGCACAAGCGCGTGCTCGCGGTGGCGTGGGAGAAGCAGTCGGAGTCGAACGCCATGTGGGCGTTGTCGATTCCGGTGCCGTTCACCATGCCGGTCGGCGCGGGCGCGGGCGGCTACTTCGCGCCGCACGTGCGCTCCTACATCCGGCGATCCAACGCGCCGGGTCACATCGGCGCCATGGTCGCGGCGAAGGATCGCCGCAACGGCGCCAAGAACCCGCTCGCGCATCTGAAGCAGCCCGATATCACGATGGAATCGGTGCTCGCCTCGCAGATGTTGTGGGACCCCATCCGCTTCGACGAGACCTGCCCCTCCTCCGACGGCGCGTGCGCGATCGTGCTCGGCGACGCGGAGGCCGCCGAGGCGGTCGAGGCCACCGGCCGCAAGGTCGCCTGGGTGCACGCCACCGCGATGCGCACCGAGCCGACCACCTTCGCCGGACGCGACCAGGTCAACCCTCGAGCGGGCCAGGACGCGGCCGCGGCGCTGTGGGAGACGGCGGGCATAACCAACCCGCTCGAAGAGATCGACGTGGCCGAGATCTACGTCCCCTTCTCCTGGTTCGAGCCGATGTGGCTGGAAAACCTCGGCTTCGCACCGCAGGGCGACGGGTGGAAGCTCACCGACAAGGGCGAGACCGAGATCGGCGGCACCCTTCCGGTCAATCCGTCCGGCGGCGTGCTGTCGTCCAACCCGATCGGCGCCTCCGGGCTCATCCGGTTCGCCGAGGCCGCCAAGCAGATCATGGAGCGAGCCGGGGACTATCAAGTCGAGGGCGCGCGCAAGGCGCTCGGCCACGCGTACGGCGGTGGATCGCAGTACTTTTCGATGTGGGTGGTCGGATCGGAGCGGCGGTGACCTCGCTGAAGTTCACCGTCGGCATCGCGCTGAGTCCGCTGGACCAGCTGACCGAGCTCGCCAGAACCGCCGAAGAGTGCGGTTTCTCATCCATCGCGCTGCCCGACTCGCTGTTCTACATGAAATCGGCGGCGGCGAAGTACCCCTACACCGCCGACGGCAGCAGGTTCTGGGGACCGGACACGCCGTGGGTCGACCCGCTCATCGGCGCGGCCGCCATGGCGGCCGTCACCAGCCGTATCCGCTTCTACACGAACGTGCTGAAGCTGGGTTCCCGCAATCCGCTGCTGCTGGCCCGGCAGGTCGGCTCGGTGGCCAACCTGTCCGGTAACCGCTTCGGCTTCGGTGTCGGAATCGGCTGGGCTCCAGAGGAATTCGAATGGTGCGGGGTGCCCTTCGCGCGGCGCGGCGCCCGCGTGGACGAGATGATCGACGTCATCAAGCTGGTGCTGGCCGGTGGGATGGTCGAGTACCACGGCGAATTCTTCGACTTCGATTCGCTGCAGATCAGCCCGGCGCCGAGCGAGCCGGTGCCGTTCTACATCGGCGGGCACACCGACGCGGCACTACGGCGCGCGGCGCGGGTGGGCGACGGCTGGACCTCGGCGATGATGACCTACGACGAACTGCGGGGCACCATCGGCAAGCTCGATGCGCTGCGCGCCGAGTTCGGCCGCTCCGGCGAGCCGTTCGAGATCCAGGCGGTGTGCGTCGACCGGTTCGGCCGGTCCGGATATCAGGACCTGGCCGACGCGGGCGTCACCGACGCGATCGTGGTGCCCTGGCTGGCCGACGGCATCGGCTTCGACGGCGAACTGTCCGCCAAGCAGGACTCGCTGCGCACATTCGCCGAGCAGTACATCGCCGAACCCGTCCTCGCCGCACGGTGACGACCCGCTGGCCAAGGGAGGCCGTATGACCACCGCAACCGAGCATCCGGCCAGGACCGCCGGCCTGGCCTCACAGACCGCCGTGCGAGCACGGGACAAGCAGGCTTGGGTCGCGCTGTTCGCCGAAGACGGCATCGTGGAAGACCCGATCGGTCCGTCCGGCTTCGATCCGGAGGGCAGGGGCCACCGCGGCACGGAGGCCATCGCCGCGTTCTGGGACAAGGCGATCGCGAAGACCGACCTGATCGAGTTCCTGTTCGGCGACTCGTTCGCCTGCGGCAACGAAGTCGCCTTCACCGGCACGATCCGCAGCACCATCGGCGGTCACCTGATCGACGCCGAGGGCGTGTTCACCTACCGGGTGGACGACAACGGCAAGATCGCCGCGCTGCGCGCGTTCTGGGAGGTCGATCGCGCCATGAAGACCGCGCGACCGGTCGACTGAGGTAAGACGAAAGGG
>NZ_JBHVDM010000079.1:0-32925 GCF_042802775.1 Nocardia sp. NPDC057455
CCGACGCCCGCGCCCGCTGCCGTGGTCGGCATGGGGTGACGCGTGATATCGCCCCTACCAGTGACGCGCTGCCCTCTGGAGGCGTCGGTACTCCGCGAGCAGTGCGGTGCGGATCGGGCGGAGGTCGTAGTGGCGAGACTTCCTTCGACGTGCACAGGGAGCGGGGCGGCACCCTCGAGCAACCCGCACGCAGGGGCGAAAGTGCATCCCTTCCCGCGCGCCAAGCCGCTGTGCTGGAGAGATGACGTCGAGTAGCTACCTATCGGAGTGTGTGTCCACCGTTGCGGGCTCCTCGGTGGACAGGTCGGGCAGGGTGACCCCCGCTGGGCTCGTGCGGCCGCGACCGCGACAATTGATCTCGCAAGAACACGGGTAACTCCCTCGGGACGGCCAGCCCCAGGCGACACCCTGCGCAAGACCTGAACGTGAACCACCCCGTCCCGACTTGTACGGCCTGAAGGCGCGGAGAGGCGGGGAAGTCTGACAACTCGGAGAGGCGGACGAGCATGAGTGGCGGTACGAACCAAGGCGCGCTGTGGGGCGGGCGATTCGCCTCCGGCCCGGCCGAGGCCATGGCCGCGCTGAGCAAGTCGACGCACTTCGACTGGGCGCTGGCCCCCTACGACATCCGCGCCTCGAAGGCGCACGCTCGAGTGCTGCACAAAGCGGGGCTACTCTCTGACACCGACCTGTCCGGCATGCTGGACGGCCTGGATCGCCTCGCGGCGGACGTGACATCCGGCGCGTTCGGCCCCGCCGAGTCGGACGAGGACGTGCACGGCGCGCTGGAACGCGGCCTGATCGAGCGGGTCGGCGCCGAACTCGGTGGCCGTCTGCGAGCGGGGCGTTCCCGTAACGACCAGGTGGCCACGCTGTTCCGGATGTGGCTGCGCGACGGTGTGCGCCGGGTGGCCGCGGGCGTGCTCGCGGTGATCGACGCGCTGGTCGAGCAGGCCGCCGCGCACCCCGACGCGGTGATGCCGGGCAAGACGCACTTGCAGGCGGCGCAGCCGGTGCTGCTGGCGCACCATCTGCTCGCGCACGCCCATCCGCTGCTGCGCGACCTCGACCGGCTGCGCGACTTCGACCGCCGTGCGGCGGTGTCGCCCTACGGTTCCGGCGCGCTCGCGGGTTCCTCGCTCGGACTCGACCCGGAGGCGATCGCCGCGGAACTGGATTTCGACGCGTCCGCCGCCAACTCGATCGACGCCACCTCGGCGCGGGACTTCGCCGCCGAGGCCGCGTTCGTGCTGGCCATGATCGGCGTCGACCTGAGCCGGATGGCCGAAGAGGTGATCATCTGGAGCACTTCGGAATTCGGCTATGTCACGCTGGCCGACGCCTGGTCGACCGGCTCATCGATCATGCCGCAGAAGAAGAATCCGGACGTCTCCGAGCTGACCCGCGGTAAGGCGGGCCGCCTGATCGGCAACCTCACCGGTCTGCTGGCCACTCTCAAGGCGCAACCGCTGGCCTACAACCGCGACCTCCAAGAAGACAAAGAACCTCTCTTCGACTCGGTCGCGCAACTGGAACTGCTGCTGCCCGCCATCGCGGGCCTGGTCTCGACGCTCACCTTCCACACCGGCCACATGGCCGAACTCGCGCCCGCAGGCTTCACGCTGGCCACCGATATCGCCGAATGGCTGGTGCGCCAAGGCGTTCCGTTCCGCGTCGCGCACGAGGCGGCGGGCGCGTGCGTGCGCGCCGCCGAGTCCCGCGGCGTCGGCCTCGACGAACTCACCGACGAGGAGTTCGCCGCCGTCGACCCGGCGCTGACCGGAAAGGTGCGTGAGGTGCTCACCGTGCAGGGGTCCATCGCGTCCCGCAATGCCAGGGGCGGCACGGCCGGTGTTCAGGTCGCGGCGCAGCTCGCCGAAGTGCGTGCGGCGGCGGACGCGGCGCGGGCCTGGCTGGGCTGACGCGGGGTGCGGAGCAGTTGGCCCCTCGCTCGACCCGGCCCTGACCGAAGAGGTGCGCGAGGTGCTCGCGGCGGAGGGATCCATCGCGTCCCGCGATGCCGGGTGGCACGTCGCGGTACCGCTCGCCGAGGTGCGTGCGGCAGCCGCGGCGCGGGCCTTCGGAGCTGACGCTGGTCTGGTCGGATCGGCGCAGGGTCGTCAGTCGGGAAGCCGCTGTCGCGAACCTACCCGGCGATGGTGATGTCGGCGCCGCTGAACAGCAGATCGCTGCGTCGCCGGGTGCCGCGACCGGAATCCGGCAGCAGTTCGGCTTCCGGCGCCAGCTCGCGCAACTGCCGGAGAAACACTTCGACGGCCAGCGTGGCCATGCTCTTGCCGGGGCACACGTGTCTGCCGAACCCGAAGGTCAACGGCAACTTGCCGGTCCCGTGCAGGGCCAGGCAGTCGGGGAAGGCCTCCGGATCACGGTTGGCCGCGGCGAACAACACGAGCACCGGTCCCGCGGGCAGCCGCGTGCCGCTGGACAGCACGACCGGCGTCCTGGCCCGACGTTTCCACGCCACCAACCCGGGATCCAACTGCAGGATCTTCGCCGCCACCCGGGTGCCACCATCCGGCTCGGTGAGCAGGTTCCACCAGATGCGGTCCGGATCGCCGAGCAACCGCTGGACACCTTGCTGGATGCTGCCGCTGACCGTGTGCACCCCGGCAGCAAGCGAATTCGCCATGGCGGACACCGCGATCCGATGGGAGAGCCCGGCGTCGCGCAGCCTACGGGCGAACCCGGTCGCCTCGCTGCCCCGGCCATTACGCACCGCTGCGCCGCTCACCGTGAACAACCAACCGAGCGCGCTCACCGCGTCGGCCAGTTCGCGTCCGCGCATCACCCGGCCGAGCAGTCCCGATTGCGCTCCGCTCCACGCGGCCACCTGCGGCCAGTCCGCCGCGGGCAGGCCGACCGCCGCACCGACAGTCCGGGCGGCGTAGCCGATCGATAGCGCGGTCACGTCCAACAGGGCACCGGTGCGCAATCGCGAATCTCGCACAGCTTCGTGGAAGTGCTCGACCATCTCCGCGGCCCGGGCAGGCCGATCGGCCGGGGAAATGGTGAAATGCCCCGACGGCCCGGCCATGGTGTTCCACACGCGTTTGTGCAACCGGTCGTCGGCCAGGTTGGCGGTCGCCTTCGCCGGCGGCGGAACCAGGTGCCGGACGAAAGGCGGAATGGCTCGCGGTGTCGCCGCGATCCGCGCGTAACCAACCAGCGGGTCCAGCGAATTCGAATTGGAGATGCCCGGCGTGGCCGCCTCCAGCACCTCGCGCACGTCGGCGTACTTCCAGATCATCCGCAGCCCGGACCGATGCGCGTAGCTGGGCTCGGGCCACTCGTGCAATCGCCGATACCGTTCGTCGCGCTCGTCGTACGGCAACTCGTTGCACGTCACCTCATCGAACGGAAAGCCGGTTACGGCAACGGCAGAGCTACGCATCGGCCGATCGTATCCACGCCTCGGCCACGGCCGCCGGGCGGCGAATCCCCGGGGCTGGGGAGCGGTTGCGCCGGGGGCCGGCTGCCGCTGTGCTTGCCCTGCGCGTCTGGCTACGCTGCGAAAATGACTTTGCTCCTGCTCGCCTTGGCCATCGCTTCCGAAGTGACCGCGACCGTTTCGCTGAAACTATCCGAGGGATTCGCCAAGCTCGTCCCTTCGATCGTGGTGGTCGTCGGCTATTGCGCGGCGTTCTTCTTCCTGGCCCAGGCGTTGAAGCGGGGCATGCCTATCGGCGTGGCCTACGGCATCTGGTCGGCGGTCGGGGTCGCCGCGATCGCACTGATCGGGGTGCTGTTCTTGGAGGAGCGCTTGACCTTGGTACAGATCGGCGGCATCGCGCTGGTGATACTCGGCGTGCTCGCTTTGGAACTCGGCGGCGCGCGCTGAGCTCCCGTCCGGCGCACTCGCGCGAGCCGAAGCCGCCCGGGCGACGCGAAGGCACCGTGCCGCAGGCCGAACAGCACCCACGCCTCGCGACGAACTCCCACGCCGTGGTCCTCGACCTACTCGCGGATCACCACGCGCACCGGGGGCACATGGCTGCGGCATTTCGCGAGTAGATCCCTCGGTGATGTGCCACTCGATGGAGGTGGGCACTGCTATCCGAACCAGATCTCGGAGTTGAACGTGCCGTGCGTGATCGTCAAACGCGGCCCCGTTGCCTACTCGCCCGGAGGGCGGCGTCGGTCAATCCGAGACGCGGACCGCGTATCCCGCGGTCGCGAGGGCGGCGAGCACGTCGTCGCGATGATCGGAACCTCGCGTTTCCAGCGTAAGCGCCACCTCGACCTCGTCCACCGCCAGCCAGGTCCCGGTGCGTGAATGCGCCACGTCGACCACGCTGGCGCTCGTTTTGCCGATCACCGCGAGCAGCGCCCCCAGCGCACCGGGGCGATCGGAAATCGTCACGCGTACCGCGAGATAGCGGCCGGCCGCGCTCAGGCCGTGCCCGATCACCCGGGTCAGTAGCAACGGGTCGATGTTGCCGCCGGACAGGATCGCGCAGACCGGCCCGCGCAGGCCGAGTTCCTCCGGCGCGCGACTCATCAGAGCGGCGACCGCCGCGGCTCCCGCGGGCTCGACGATCAGCTTCGCGCGTTCCAGGCACAGCAGCAACGCCTGCGACAGGGCTTCCTCGTCTACCGTCACGATGCTCGAAACACGCTGGGCCACGTGGGAAAATGGCACCCTGCCGGGTTGTCCGACCGCGATGCCGTCGGCCATCGTCGACATCCGCTCGACCCGGACCGGACGCCCCGCCGCCAGCGAGTCCGGCCAGGCGGCCGCTTCCGCCGCCTGCACCCCGATGACGCGCACGTTCGGCGCCAGATGCCGTAGCGCGACCGCGACCCCGGCCAGAAGCCCGCCGCCGCCGGTGGGTACGAGGACCGTACCCACTTCCGGCAGCTGCTCCGCGATCTCCGTGCCGACGGTGGCCTGACCGGCCACGATATCGGGATGGTCGAACGGGTGGATCAGCGTCGCGCCGGACCGGTCGGCGAAATCCAGCGCGGCGTCCAGCGACTCGTCGATGGTCTCGCCGACTTGGCGGACTTGCGCGCCGTACGCCTTGGTCGCCGTCAGTTTCGGCAGCGACGCCCCGATCGGCATGAACACCGTCGACGGGATGTCGAGCGATGCCGCCGACCACGCGACACCCTGCCCGTGGTTTCCCGCGCTCGCGGCCACAACGCCGCGTTCCCGCGCCTCCTTCGGCAGATTCGCGATCCGGTTGTAGGCGCCACGCGGCTTGAACGAACCGGTGCGCTGCAAGTTCTCGCACTTCAACCACACTTCGACACCCGTGCGCTCGGACAGCACCCGCGAGGGCAGCAGCGGCGTGCGCCGGATCACCGGGGCGAGCAACCGCGCGGCCGCCTCGATCCGGGACATATCGACCGACTCCATACCGCCATGCTGCCATCCGGCAAGCGGGACCGGAGGCAACCGCTCGCGCACTCGCAGGCAGCCGCCCGGACGTGCGGGAGCGTCACCGAACGTGCCGGGAAGCCGCAGGGGCGAACCAGTCGACGCGCGATGTCTTGGGTTGCTTTGCAGGACTTCTGTGCGCGGCTGCTCGCCGGATTCGGAGTGCCGGTCGGTGGACGACCGTCCGCGCGCGCCGGGGCGAGAGTCCGCCACACCGCGCCGCCGCACACCGGCCCTCTGGCGAGCATGCGGTGCTCGAACGGGTCAGGCGGCCACCGCGGTGGCGAGCTTGCGCAGCTCGGCGTCCACGTCGGCCACGTCGACCACGAGGCGTGTGACATCGGCGCCCGCCAAGTCGATACGGATGGCGTGCCCGTCGAAGCGCGTGTCCCAGAATTCCTTACGGCCCTTCCCGCGGAACGTCCCGGCCGCGATCACGCCGGGGAAGAAGGTGCCGGGCGTGCGGACCCAGGGTGGGCGACGGTCGACCCCGGCCACGCCGAGCGCGGTGATGTCGGACAGGTCGAAAGTCAGCTGGTCGCGCAGCGCCAGCAGCTGATGGGTACCGAGCACGTGCACGGTCACCCTCGTTCCGGTGACCTCGAATTCCACCATCACGCACCTCACTTCACCGAGAACTCCCACAGCGTCAACGATGCCGAACGGGCCTGGCCGCAGCCTGTGCCGTTCCTATGATTTCTCTCAGTTTCACTCCATGGTGTTACAGAAATATGCGCATCTATGGATGTGACCCTGGTTGAGGCGACAGAAGCGAATCCCGACCTACAACGCAGCCCGGAAGGGAAGGCCCTCCCGACCTCGAGGGCTGGACCGAGGCAGCCGGGCAGTCGACGACGCGCTCGGCTGCTTCGAGCCCGGGAATCGAGTGAAGGCCGAGGATCAGGATGCGGAGGTTCTTGTGACGTGCGCGTGCTCCGCGACGTCGAGAACACCGGCCAGCCAGGGTGTGTAGGCATCGGGATTGTCGGCCAGCGCGTCGCGGAGGGCATCCGGGTGGATCCAGGCGAAGTCGGCGACCTCGGCCGGATCAGGGCGAGGCGTGCCGATGTCCAGCCGCCCGATCAGGACGTGGTCCCATTCGGACTCGACGCGGCCGGTACGAATGTCTGCCGCGTGGTAGCGGTAGATCCCCGCCTCGGTGAGCGCGACGGTCAAGCCCATTTCCTCCGCCAGCCGCAGCCCCGCCGCGGTGGCGACCGGTTCGCCCGGTGCGGGGTGGCCGCAGCAGGTGTTGGCCCACAGCGAGGGGAACCTGGTCTTCACCGCCGCGCGCTGCTGCAACAGGACGCGGCCCGCCGAGTCGAACAGCAACACGGAGAACGCGCGGTGCAGTCGTCCCGGGGCTAGGTGGGCCTCGGCGACCGAGCACGCGCCGACCGCGCGGCCCGCGTCGTCGACGAGCTCGACGGGCAGGGCCTCGCGGTCGGTGTACGGCTGGGCGAGGGCGTCGGTCACCTGCCCACCTTATCGGCGGCTATGAGCAGGTAGTGGAAGCTGCCCTCCCGGTAGGCGGTCAGGAACGGCTTCTCCACACCCGTGGCGAGCTCGGATTTCGTGCGCAGCTCCCAGTACGGGATGGTCGCCGCGGTGAGTTCGGTCACGGCGATGGGCACCAGGTCGTTCTCGGCCATGGCGCGGAAGTACTCGCTGCGCGGATGGATCATGCAGCCGTAGTGCGCGTCGATCCAGCTGACCGAGGACGAGCGGCCGCCGGTCACGTCGTTGGAGCAGCCGGTGACGCACACGTAGCGCCCGCCCGGCTCCAGCAGGCGGGAGAATTCGCGGAACAGATCGAACAGGTCCACGTACATGGTGGTCTCGTTGGTCCAGATACCGCGCATGGAACCGGACTCGAATCCGGTGTCCAGCATGTTGCGGAAGTGGAACCTCACCTTGTCCGCGACGCCGCGATGGACGGCCTGGTCGTTGGCGAACCCGACCTGATACTCGGAGATGGTCACGCCGTCGACCTGGCAGCCGAAGCGCTGATTGGCCATGAAGCTGGTGCCGCCGCGGCCGGAGCCACCGTCCATCAGCCGGTCACCGGGCCGGACGTCGCCGAGATGGTCGAGCAGGAAGTCCGCCTGCGCGGTCTCCAGCCGATGCAGTTCGGTGACGAGACGTTCTTCGCGGGTGTCCTCCGGACCGGCCAGCACGGACAGGTCCGGGTCGCCGATGCCGTAGTGATGGTGGTAGAGCCCGTCGACCTCACCGAGTTTGGTGTTGACCCGGTCGTCGTTCGGGTTGTTGTTCCAGTACGCGGCGACTGACTTCTGGTAGCTGGTACGCAGAACGGTCCCGGTCTCCGGGTTGAGCATGGTCATGCGCGATCATCCTCTCTCGGTGCGGTACTGCTTTATTGCTTCATTGATTCACTGCGGGTCGCGATAGCGTTTGCTGTCGGCGTGCCAGGCGCGGTTGCCTCCCATCCACGCCCACAGGCCGGCGAGGAAGCGGCGTAGTTCCGGCGATCCCGTCGCGGCCAGCGGCGCCGCCTCCCGTTCGAACCGGTGCACCAGCTCGTCGTGCACCTCCGCGGTGCGCAGCACGGCCTCGCGGCGCGTGCAGCGCTCCTCGGCGGCGAGGACGGTCGGTAGATTGAACTCCCTGCCGTTGGAAAGATCCTCGCGAGCCATCGAGTACAGGTCGTTGACCATCTGGCTGGCCAGCGCCGCCGTGGTGACCACGCGGCGTACCGCGGGGTCGGTGTACTCCGCGGCCTGCAACTCGTAGCCGCCGACCACGTCCGTCGGTGCCATGCAGGGCAGGAAGCTGTGCGGTTGTCGGTTGGTGAGGTATTCCCACACCGGCGGCATCCGTCCCGCCGCCCGCCAGCCCGCTTCCGCGCCGAGCGCGATGAACCAGCCCGCGATCTCGGTGCGCAGCCGGGCCAGTTGCGCCGGGCGCGCGTAGCGAGCCATGTGGTCGAAGGACGTGCGAAACGCGCGCAGGATCGGGTCGGCCTCGAGGGCCGCCTCGAGCTGGGCGACATACCGCGCGGGAAGGTGGACCGGATCCATGGCCGCGGCGGCCAATTCGAGCCGGGGACCCAACTCCGCCTCGGCGCTGGAGGGGGTGCCGTCCGGAGCCCGGTCGTCGGCATCCTCCTCGCAGTAGTAGTCGTCCACCGACCATTCCGAGACCGCGCATTTCGCCGCCGCCAGCAGGCGGTCGGCGTCGTCGCAATCCGGGTGGGCGAGCATGATCAACCGGCCGAAATCGGCGTCCCGCAGTTCGTCCAGCCGGCCCTCGTACAGCCCGATCTCCCTCGCCCAGTCCACGATCCCGGTATTGACCGCCTCGGCGAGCGCGGGATCATCCCGCAGCGGGGGCGGGCAGTACAGCGGCGGGATCGGATCGGGGCGGTCCTGGCGCACCGTGGCGGTGCCCGGTCCGGTCGGCCCGAGTGGCACGAGCGCGGGACCGGGAGCGCGAACCGATCCGGTTCGCGAGACGGGCGCCGTGCGTGGCGGCGCCGTGAGGCCATGTCGTCCGAGGAACGCCGACGCCGTGCCGAGCCCGGTGGGTCCGGCGGGAACGCGTGGCGCGGTCGGCAACGGTGTGCGTCCCGATACCGGAATCCGCCCCGGCGCGCCGCCGGGTGCTACCGCCGTGCCGCCGGTGGCGGTCCCCGGGGCAGCGGTCGGGAAAGCCGTGGCGGTGACGGCGGGCATCGTGGCGCGGTCCGTGCCGCTGCCCGGAAGCAGTAGCGCGGCGGCACCCAGCCCGGACGGGCCCAGCAGCGCGCGAGGCGTCCCGCCCATCGTGCCGTCCGGGAACGAAATATCTTGCGAATCAGCTGTTTTCGCAGCGAACAGCTCGGATGGAGCGGTCGTCCGGGTGTTGGTCAGTAGCGCGACGACGGTGGCGGCCACCTCATCGGTGGCATACGCCGCCGCGGCGCGGGAGAGCGCCGACATGCCCATCACCCCGGTCAGTCGGCCTGCCGGGCGACCAGGACGTTGTCGAGCACGCCCAGGGCGTCCGGCACCAGGACGGCCGCCGAGTAATAGCAGCTGACCAGGTAGGAGATGATCGACCGGTCATCGATACCCTTGAAGCGCACGTTGAGGCTCGGCTCGTATTCGTCCGGGATTCCGGTCTGGTGCAGGCCGATCACGCCTTGGTCCTTCTCGCCGGTGCGCATGGCCAGAATCGAGGTGGTCTGGGTGTCGCTGATCGGGATCTTGCCGCACGGGAAGATCGGCACGCCCCGCCATGCGGGAACGCGGTGTCCGTCCACCTCCACCGGGTCGGGGTAGAGCCCGCGCTTGGTGCATTCGCGCCCGAATGCGGCGATCGCCTTCGGATGGGCCAGGAACAATTTGGTACTGCGGCGCATGCTGAGCAGTTCGTCCATGTCGTCCGGCGTGGGCGCGCCGGACTCGGTGTAGATGCGCTGCTTCAGATCGCAGTTGTGCAGCAGACCGAAGTCGGGGTTGTTGACCAGGTCGTATTCGCGCCGTTCGTAGAGTGCTTCGATGGTCAGGCGCAGCTGCTGCTCGACCTGGTTCATCGGGTCGTTGAACAGGTCGGCGACGCGGGTGTGCACCCGCAGCACGCTCTGCGCGAGGCTGAGCTCGTATTGGCGCGGGGAGGCGTCATAGTCGACGAACGTGCCGTCCAGCAGCGGCTCACCGGAGTGACCCGAGGCGACCTCGATGTCCGCCTCGCCCTTGTGGTTCTGCGGACGAGTGGGCGCGGAGGCGACGCGGTCGAGTTGCTCGCGCAGTGCGGGCGCGCTGTCGATGAACTCGGTCAGCGATCGCCGCGGCAGGACCAGCATGGTCGTCGGCGTGACCGTCTTGATGGTGACCGGCCAGATCGCCGAGGGCTCGGTGAGTATCGTGTCGCCGAAGAAGTCACCGCCCCCCAGAATTCCGAGCTTCGTCTGCTCGCCGTACTCACCCGAACCGATCTTGCTCAATTTGCCGTGCACGATCAGCAGAACCTGATCCATCGGATTTCCGAATTCCGCTACTACGGTGCCCGGTTCGAGATCGCGTTGTTCGAAACGGTCTGCGAGGCCGCGCAACACGTCCTCGTCGTCGAAGCCGCGCAGTGCCGGAAGCTCTTGCAATTCGAGCGGAATGACCCGTGCGGTGGATCCGTCGATGACGAATTCCACCTCGCCATTGCCCACGGTGTGGGTCAGACGGCGGTTCACTCGGTATACACCGCCGTTGACCTGCGTCCATGGCAGCGCGCGCGTGAGCCACCGCGAGCTGATGCCCTGCATCTGCGGTTCGGACTTGGTGGTGTGCGCGAGCAGGCCGGCCGTGCTGGTACTCAGGCTCTTGCGCACGTTGTTTTCCGTTTGGACTGGCATTTCAATGGTCATGCGTGGTCCTCACCTCGAGACGGCCACCGAGAGATGGTGACGGGTTTGGGGCAGGGGAAATCGAAAGTCGTCGATAGTTCAGAGTCGCTGGGTCTTCACATCGAACAGCAGCGGGCATGCCCGCAAAGAGCTCATCGAACGAATTTGCCTACGCGCCACGGCGTTCCAGACGTGTTCGATGGTAGACGCCGAAAGCGGCTGCGCACAGGAAAATTCGGAAGATCGTCGCGGAGGCCGGTAGATGGTCACGACACGCGGTCGGTTCCGGTAACGGTGGGTGGCGTAGGCGGGGTGATCTCGGAATCGCCTTCCAGTAGCAGACGATCAGCCGCGCCGGCCCTGACCGGCTGCCGTCTCGGCCGGGTTCAGCGCTCGTCGTATGGTCGTGCCGATCGCTCCGACAGTCGGGTCGGTCCGGAGCCACTCCGCCGCGCTGCCGATGACTTCCCGGCCGACCTCCGGATCGCGCGATGAGACGCCCGGCTCGAGCCGGGCGTGCGGTGCCGGCCTCTGTCCGCGGAGGTCCGCGCTGACGTCCTGAACGAGTAGCTCGGTCCCTCCCACGGCGCGGGACTCGGCCGCGGCGGCGGCGCCGACCGACCGCGCCGGGCCGTTCGGTTCCCGGTGGCTCGGGCGGCAGGGGCGTTCGCGGGCCATCACGAGCGTTGGGGAAGCTGACCGTGGCAACCTGGCATGCGACGTGTCACAGCGGACACATAATGGACAGGTGGTGTGGGAAGCTCGTTCGAACACCTCGCGGTGTGTGATACGGGTCACGTTCTAGGTAGGCCAGGAGCGATGGTGAAGTTGAATGCGAATGTTGTGATGGGCTCGGTCCAGCGGTTGATGGCGACCGCGCAGAACGGCCTGGAGGTCATCCGCTTCGGCGGGCTGACCCATGACGTCGCGTCCTCGCCGTTCGAGGTCGTGGAACGCAGACGCATGTACCGGCTGCGCCATTACTTCCCGGACGACACGACGCCCGGGCGGCCGGTGGCCCTGTTGGTCCCGCCGCTGATGGTCAACGCCGACATCTGGGACGTGAACGCCGAGGACGGCGCGGTCGGGATCCTGCACCGCGGCGGAGTCGACTGCTGGGTGGTGGACTTCGGCTCGCCCGCGAGCGAGGAGGGCGGCTGGCAGCGCGACCTCGCCGATCACGTGCTGGCCCTCAACAGCGCCATCGACACCGTCAACGAGGCCACCGGCTGTGGCGTGCACCTGATGGGTTACTCGCAGGGCGGCATGTTCGCCTACCAGAGCGCCGCCTACCGGTACGGCAAGGGCGTGGACAGCATCGTGACCTTCGGCAGCCCGGTCGACATCGTCGCGGGCATGCCGTTCGGGCTGCCCTACGGCATGGTCTCCGACGTCGCGGACTTCCTGGCCGATCACGTGGTCACCCGGCTGCCGATCACCGATTCCATGGTGCGAATCGGCTTTCAGCTGCTCGACCCGGTGAAGACGGCGAAGTCCAGAATCGATTTCCTCCGGCAATTGCACGACCGGGAAGCACTGTTGCCGAAGGAGCGCCAGCGCCGCTTCCTCAACAGCGATGGCTGGGTCGGTTACGCGGGCCCGGCGGCGGCGGATCTGCTCAAACAGTTCGTCGCGCACAACCGGCTGATGCTCGGCGGCTTCGTGATCCGTGATCATCCGATCTCGCTGGCCGAGCTGAAGTGCCCGATCCTCGCGTTCGTCGGCGAAGTCGACGACATCGGACAGCCCGCCGCGGTGCGCGGCATCGTGCGGGCCGCGCCGAACGCAGAAGTCTACGAGGCGACGCTGGTCGCGGGTCACTTCGGCCTGGTGGCCGGAAGCACGGCCACCAATCACACCTGGCCGCTGGTTCGGCAGTGGGTCGAGTGGATGAACGGCGACAAGCCGCTGCCCTCGGAGATCGTGCCGATGACCGAGCATGTGGCGAGCAATCGCCCCCGGTCGGCGGCGACCCGTGTGGTGCACACCGCGGCGTCGCTGGCGGAGGCGGGCACCGGCGTGGGCAAGGTGCTCGAGGGCATCGCCAACAATACGGTGCGCGGTTCCATCGAGCTGGCCGGCGAAGCGGCACGGGCACTACCCAGGCTGACCCGCCTCGGCATGATCCAGCCGCACACCCGGGTATCGCTCGGCCGGTTGCTCGCCGAGCAGGCGCGCCGCGCGCCGCAGCGGGACCTGTTCCTGTTCGACGACCGTGTGCACACCAACGAGGCGGTCAACACGCGCATCGATAATGTGGTGCGCGGCCTCATCTCGGTCGGCGTGCGCCCCGCCATGCGGGTCGGCGTGGTGATGGAGACCCGGCCCAGCGCGCTGGCCTCCGTCGCGGCGCTGTCGCGACTCGGCGCGGTGGCGGTCCTGCTGGCCCCGAACGGCGAACTGAGCCGCGCGATCGAACTGACCGGCGTGGAGACCCTGATCGCCGATCCGGAGAACCTGCGGCGGGCCGCCGCGACCGGCGCCAGGGTGCTGGTGCTCGGCGGTGGCGACACCCGGGAGCTGGCGCTACCCACGAGCGACCGCTTGATCGACCTCGAGCAGATCGATCCGGCGCGGGTGCGGGTGCCCGCGTGGTATCGGCCCGATCCCGGCCTGGCGCGGGAGCTGGCGTTCGTGCTCGTCACCGGCACCGGCGAGCGACTGGAGACGAAGTACATCAGCAACCACCGCTGGGCGCTGTCGGCGTTCGGCACCGCGACCACGGCCGACCTCAATCGCAGGGACACCGTGTACTGCCTTGCGCCGCTGCATCATTCGTCCGGTTTGCTGGTCAGTCTCGGCGGTGCGGTCGCGGGCGGGAGCCGGATAGCGCTGGCCCGGTCGCTGGACCCGGAACGCTTCGCGGAGGAGGTGCACCGCTACGGCGTCACGGTGGTCACCTACACCTGGACCATGCTGCGCGACATCCTCGACGCCGAGGTGTTCCCGGCCGGCCATCGTCATCCGATCCGGTTGTTCATCGGCTCCGGCATGCCCGCCGGGCTCTGGCGGCGCACCGTCGAGCAGTTCGACCCGGCACGCGTGCTGGAGTTCTATGCCTCGATCGAGGGCGACGTGGTGCTGGCCAACGTGGCCGGGGTGAAGCGCGGGTGCAAGGGCAGGCCGGTTCCCGGCACCGCGAAGGTGGAACTGGTCGCCTACGACCCGCTCACCCAGCGCATCCTGGTGGACGGATCCGGCTTCGCCCGGCGTTGCGCGGACAACGAGGTGGGCCTGCTGATCGGCAGAGTTTCCGACGGCGTCGACATCTCCGCGGGCGGCCTGCGCGGGGTCTTCACGGCGGGCGACTCCTGGATGCCGACGGAGAATCTGTTCCGCCGCGACGGCGACGGCGACTACTGGCTGGTCGACCGCACCGACACGGTGATCCACACCCGGCGCGGACCGGTCTACGGTCAGCCGATCGTCGACGTCCTCAACGACATCACCCCCGTCGATATGGAAGTCACCTACGGGCTCAATGTCGGCGACCACTGTCTCGCGGTGGCCGCGGTGAGCGTACGCGAAGGCCTCCTCCTGGAACCGAAGGACGTCACCGAGGCGTTGCGGGTCTTGGAACCGGACCAGCGCCCCGACCTGGTCTACGTGGTGGACGACATCCCGCGCAGCCCGTCGTTCCGTCCCTCCGCTCGTGCGGTGCAGGCGGCCGGACGGCCGGAGCCGGGACCGGACACCTGGTGGTACAACCGGGCCTCGGACGCCTACGAGATCCTCACCGAGGACCGGGCGCGCACGCTGTTCGGCGACTGACGCGATTCCTTTTGCCGAAGCGCCGGATTCGCCGACCGATGGCATAGTGAGTGCCTGTGAGAACGAGCCTCATCTACCGCAACGGGACCGTCTACGAGGTCCTGATGCGCGGGTTGTACGGCAGGCACTACACGGCTCGGTATCGCGCTATCGCGGAAATCGTCCCGGAGGGTGCGAGCGTGGTCGATCTGTGCTGCGGACCCGCGACGCTCTACACCCGCTACCTGCGCAACAAGTCGGTCGACTACACCGGGCTCGACCTGAACGAACGCTTCGTCGCGCGCGTGAACGAGGCGGGTGGGCGCGGCAGAGTATGGAACTTGCGTTCCGGTGACGCGCTGCCCGCGGCCGACTACGTCATCATGCAGGCCAGCCTCTATCACTTCCTGCCCGAGCCGCGCCCCCTGCTCGACCGGATGCTCGCGGCGGCCGCCGAGCGGGTGATCGTCGCCGAGCCGGTCCGCAATCTGGCGAGCAGCGCCAATCCGTTCCTCGCCGCGATCGGCAAGCGGTTCACCGACGCGGGCGACGGCGAACAGGCGCATCGCTTCACCGAGCGGACGCTGGACGAGTTCTTCGCGCCGTACGGCCCGCGGGTCGCCAGGCAGTCACTGATCGCGGGCGGCAGGGAGAAGCTCTACGTCCTCACCGCGTGAAGGCCGGGGCCTGGGCAGGCGCGCTCACACCGTGAACGCGGTGACCGCGTCCACGACGCGGGCTACCTGCGCGTCGGTGAGATCCGGCCACAACGGCAGGCGTACGACGGTTCCGGAGAACTCGGCGCTGCGCACGCACGCGCGCGGCGTGCGGCCGAGCTTGAAGCCGGCCGGGCTGGAATCCAGCGGAATGTAGTGGAACGGCGCGGAGATGCCGTGTGCCGCGAGGTGCGCGATGAGGTCGTCGCGGCGGCGCTCGGTCGGAGTCCGCAAGTAGTACAGGTGCGCGGTGTGCCCGCGATCGGCGGGCACGGACATCAGGCGCACGTCGTTGCGCCGAGCCCAGTCCGGCAGGGCGGCGGCGTAGGCGTCCCATACCCGGTGCCGTCCGGCTTGGATGGAGTCGAACTCGTCCAACTGCGCGTCGAGCACGGCCGCGTTCAACTCACTCGGCAGATAGCTGGAGCCGATGTCCTGCCAGGAGTACTTGTCCACGGCTCCGCGCAGGAACCGGGCCCGGTCGGTGCCCTTCTCCCGGATGATCTCGGCGCGCGCCATCAAGATCTCGTCGGTGAGCAGCAGCGCGCCGCCTTCACCGCAGTGCACGTTCTTGGTGTCGTGGAAGCTGAGCGTGCCCATCGTGCCGATGGTGCCCAGCTGCCTGCCGCGCCAGGTGCCGCCGAGCCCGTGCGCGTTGTCCTCCACGACGGCGACACCGTGCGCGTTCGCCAGGTCGAGCAGGCGGGCCATGTCGGCGGCGACGCCACCGTAGTGAATCACCACCACGGCCTTCGTCCGCGCGGTGATCAGGGCCGCCACCGAGTGCGGGTCCAAGTTCCCGGTAGCCGGATCGATATCGGCGAAGACGCAGGTCGCCCCGCGCAGCGCCATCGAGGTGGCGGTGGAGGTGAACGCGAAGCTGGGCACGATCACTTCGTCGTCGGGGCCCAGCTCCAGCAGCAGTCCCGCCATTTCCAGCGCGGACGTGCAGGAGGTGGTGAGCAGCGCGTGCGGCGCACCCGTGATCGCCTTCAGCTTCGCGGTGGCCGACGCGGTGAACTGTCCGTCGCCATGGCTGTGATCGGAGGCCAGCACGGCTTCCAGGTTCGCTAGTTCCCGGCGCGCCCGGTACGGGCGGCTGAAGATGACGCGGTCAGTGCTCAACCCGGTCGGTCCCCCTGCTGGCGGTGGTCGCGGTCAGTTCCGAAGTGTCGGCCGGACGCGGTGTCGGCGTCTCGACGGTGAGATAGAGCGGTTTGCCCACCAGGATGTGCAAGGCGACGCCCAGGTACTCGGCGATCAGCCCGAGGGAGAACAGCACGGCGCCGGAGCACAGCAGCAGCACCACGATGGTGGAGGCCCAGCCTTCGGGCGCCCAGCCGTCGGTGGTCAGCGCTTCGAACACGACGATCGCGGCCATCACGCCACCGGCCAGCGCCAGGGTGACGCCGAGCAGACTGACCAGCCGCAGCCCACGGGTCCCGCTACACAGCACCATCTTCCAGAACAGGGAGAACAGGCGCCGGTAGTTGTAGCCGGAGTCCTCCCTGCCCTCGGCGCGCAACGTCACCGGCGCCTGTGCGACGGCGCCGACCACCCAGGTCAGCGCGACATCCAGGTAGACGCCGTTGGAAGCGACCTCGGCGAGCTGCCTGCCGATGTCCCCGCGGATCAGCCGGTAGCTCTCGAACCGGGTCGAATCCGGGAAGGCGAACAGCGTCGCGAGCACCAGCTTGGCTCCGCGCGAGGTCAGGTTGCGCAGGAATCCGTGCGGCCTGGTGTTGGTCGGCTTGGAGTAGACCAGATCGGCTCGCTGTGCCAGGGCCGTGTCCAGGAACGTGCTGATGAAGCCGGGATCGTGCTGGCCGTCCTCGTCCATGGTGACGATCCAGTCACCCGCCGCGACCGACATTCCGGCGATCGTCGCGGCGTCCTGACCGAAATTGCGGCTGAGCCAGACGGCGCGCACCGTGGGATAGGTTCGCTGCAATTCCTGTAATACCACGTCGGAGCGATCGGGACCGTGGTCGTGCACCAGGATGATCTCGGTGACGGCGAACGTGGTGCCGCCAGGGGTCTCGGCGGGGCGCGTGAGGTCGTGCAACTCGGCGACCAGACCGGCGATCGTGTCCTCGCCCCGATACACCGGCACGACCACCGACACCCGGTGCGGCCGGTCCACGCCGGGCCGTGCCGGATCACCGTTCGTCGCGGAGGCGCCGGAACGGAGTGTGCGGGCGGAGGGAATCGGCATCAGCTGGATCGACTTTCGATGACGGTGCGTGCCGGTACTCGTCGCAGAACTGCGGAGCCCGAACCGGTGTGGACTTTAGCACGGTGCGATATGCGGCTCCCGGAGCAGCTGATCATGCCCTCATCTTGGTGGCGTCCACGACTCATGCCAAGCGGAGAACCGCCCTGTAGGGTTTGGAACTCGTGACGGACAGTGCAGTGCCCGGCTCGCGGCCGGATGTCTATTCGCGGCGAGATGTCTACCGGTGGGGGGTCATCACCGCGCTCGGAGTGGTCGCGGGTTATCTCGCCGTCCTGCTCGCCAACGCCCGGCATTTCTTCACCGACGACACCGAATCCCAGTACACCTCGCTGTGGGTGGGCCTCGGCCGTGCGCTGCGCGCCGGCGAGTTCCCGGTCATGGTGCCCGAGCAGTGGATGTCGGGCAACAACACCATGGACGACGCGGGCCTGTTCAACCCGCCGCAGCTGCTGATAGATCTGATCGCGCCCTCGGTGGACAACGTCGCGCTGTACGCCACCGTCGTGAAGCTGATCTTCTCGATCATCGCCGCGCTCGGCGTCTACCGCATCTGCCTGGTCTACGGCGGGCGGCCGGCCTGGTCGGCGGTGGCGGGTATCGCGCTGCCGCTGTCGGGCTTCTTCCTGTTCTTCGACGAAGCCAGCTGGATGACCGCGCTCACCGGCACCGCCTGGATGGTGCATGCCTGGGCGGCCTCGGTGCGCTACACGCGAGGACAGGGCGGCCCCATCCCGGTGTTCGTCTACCTCTATCTGACCATCTCGACGCAGTACATCTTCCCGGCGGTCGAAGCGGTGCTGATGCTGCTGGCGGTGGCCGTGGGCGAACTCGTGTACCAGCGCAAGTGGCAGCCCGTGCTCCGGCTGACCGTCGCCGCGGGCTGCGCCGGGCTGGCCGGCCTGCTGACCTTCCTGCCGTCGATGCTGTCGGCGAAGGTGACCTGGCGCGGCACCGCGCAGATCAACAACGACCAGTTCCTCACGGTGCCGTGGTCGGAGTCGCTGAATGCCAGCTTGCCCAGCTCGCTGCCCGCGTTCAGCTCCTGGTGGGGCTACGTGCAGCCGCTGCCGGTCACCTACATCGCCTGGTTCCTGATCCCCGCGCTGGCGTTCATCGACTGGCGCCGGGCCAGGGAGGCATGGCGGGAACTGAGCGCCGTCGCGATCTTCGCGATCATGATGCTGATGTGGACCGCGGGCCCCGGTTCGATCGGACCGTTGCGCTGGCCGGCGCGCGTGCTCCCGATGCTGGCCATCGGCCTGCTGGTGCTGGTGTGCGTGCTGCTCGGCCGCTACGGGACGGTGCGCGATCCGAAGAACCGTGGCACGGCGGCGGGCGTGCTGATCCTGCTGCTGTGGGTGCGCTCGTTCTCCGCCGACCCGCACGACGCGATCTGGCACGTGATCGCGGCGGTCGCGCTGGCCGCGCTGGTGGCGGGAGCGGTGTGGCTCGGGCGCACGAAGGGGACCGCGGCGGCGTGCGCGCTGACCGTCGTCGCGATGTTCCCGATCGCTTATTTCCAGGTGGAAGCCGCGCAACCCACGCCGATGTCGTGGAACCTCCCCACGAAGCGCTCGGTGGCGAAGGCGGCGTTCCCGGATTTCGCGGGCAATACCATCCAGCTGGGCGATCGCGGACTGTTGCAGCCGCAGGACAAGAGCATCGAGGGCGCCTACGGGTCACTCGTCTTCGGCAACTATGCCCGCGGGCTCGAACTGGACTACGTCAACGGCTACACCCCCAGCGGCCACTTCTACTTCGGTGAACTGCTCTGCATGCGCTGGGACGGCAGCGTCTGCCCGGATGCCTACCGGCGGATGTTCGCGCCGGAGCCGACCACCGGGCGGCCGCTGGTCGACCTGATGAACCTGGACCGCGTGGTGCTGCAACGAGCGCTGTTCCCGGACGCGCCGAACCAGGCGGCGCCCGAGGGCTGGAAGTGGGTCGACTACCCAGGCCACGAGCGCTTCATCGCGGTCCTGGAACGCGTGGACGGCCCAATCTCGACGACGAACGGCCGCGTGACCGATGCAGCGAAGGTCCGCGCGACGTCGATCTCGGAGACCGACACCACCAGCCGCGTGCGCGTGTCCTCGGCCGAAGGCGGCCGGATCGTGTTCGCCCGCCTGGGCTGGCCGGGATATCGGGTCACGCTGGACGGCAAGTCGATCCCGATCACGACGGTCGCCAAGTCCTTCATCGCCGTCGACGTTCCCGCGGGCACCCAGAACGCCGAACTCGTGCTGACCTGGCGCCCGCCCGGCTGGAAGATCGGCATCGCCGCCGCGGTGGCCGGCGTGCTCGGCATCGGTGTCCTGCAATGGCTCCAGGTCCGGTCGCGGCGGCGCGAAGAACCGCAGGAAACCGGCGACGCCGAGGGCGCCGAGCCGGATCGTGAGCTGGCGGACGTCGTTTCGTGAAGGCGAACGCGCGTCCGGCCGCCGCGGATTCCGGCGCGGCGGGTGACGGACCCGCGGAGGGACTTCTGCTGCGGATGGTCCGGCGCCAAGAAGTCGCGTTCGCCATGGTCGGCGCGTGCAACACGCTGCTCGGCATCGGGCTGACCGTCGCGTGGCTGGCGGTGCTGGGTGACGCGTGGCCGCCCGCCGTCGCGGTGGTACTGGCCTACGCCGTGGGCATCGTCGTCGCCTTCGTCCTGCACCGGACCCTCGTGTTCCGGGTACGCGGCCGGCTGTTGCGCGACTTCGCGGGCTTCGTCGTGGTGAATTCCGGTGGGTTGCTGATGAATACGGTGCTGCTGTCGCTGGCTGTCTCGGTGCTGCACCTGCCACGGATTCCGTCGGCGGTCGTGGTGATGGGCCTGGTCGCGGTGGCCAGCTTCTTCGGTCATCGCTACATCTCGTTCCGCCGCGGACCCGAGGCGGGGTCCGCGAGCGCGGCCGGATAGCACGGTCGCGGACGGCATCCCGGCACTGGCTTGCCGGAACGGCGCGCAGGTGCGGGTAGGGTCTGGGACTCGTGGCCGAACGTAGCACCTTTTCTTCGCGAGAAGTCCGCACCTGGGGCGTCATCACGGCGCTCGGGGTGATCGCGGGATACGGGGCGGTGCTACTGGCCAACGTTCGGCACTTCTATACCGACGACACCGAATCGCAGTACGCGCCGCTGTGGGTGATGCTGGGGCGATACCTTCGCGAAGGACGGTTCCCGGCCCTCGTGCCCGAACACTGGATGGCGGGCAACTACACCATCGAAGAAGCCGGATTGCTGAATCCGCCGCAACTGCTGATCGACCTGATCGCGCCTTCGGTGGACAACCTCGCGCTGTACGCCACCGTGGTCAAACTGATCTTCGCGGTCATCCTCGCGCTCGGCGTCTACCGGATCTGCCTGGCCTACGGGGCGAAGGCGCCCTGGGCGGCGGTGGCGGGCGTCGCCATACCGTTCAGCGGATGGCTGCTGTTCTTCGACGAGGCCAGCTGGATGACCGCGTTCACCGGCACCGCCTGGATGGCGCACGCATGGGCCTCCGGGGTGCGCTACGCACGCGGCCGCAGCGGGCCGATCCCCACCTTCGTCTTCTTGTATCTGGCCATCTCGGTGCAGTACGTCTTCCCCGCGGTGGAGGCGGGTCTGATGGTGGGCGCCGTCGCGATCGGCGAACTCGTCCAGCAGAAGGCGTGGCGCCCGTCGCTGCGCCTGCTCACGGTCGCCGCGTGCGCCGCTGTGGCCGGTTCGGCGAGCTACCTGCCGAGCATGCTGTCGGCGAAGGTGACCTGGCGCGGCACCGCGCAGATCAACAACGACCAGTTCCTCACGGTGCCGTGGTCTGAGTCGCTGAACGCCAGCTTGCCCAGCACGTTGCCCGCGTTCAGTTCCTGGTGGGGCTATGTGCAGCCGATGCCGGTGGTATACGTCGCGTGGTTCCTCGTTCCGGCGCTGGCCTTCATCGATTGGCCCAGGGCGCTCGGCGCGGCGCGCGAGTTCGTCGCGCCCGCGCTCTTCGCGGTGATGGCGCTGATGTGGACGGCCGGTCCCGGCGCGATCGGCCCGTTGCGCTGGCCCGCCCGGGTGCTGCCGATGGTCGCGCTCGGCCTGCTGGTGCTGGTGTGCGTGCTGCTCGGCCGCTTCGCCACCGTCCAGGACTGGCGGCGGCGTGGCATCGCGGCCGCGGTGCTCATCGGTCTGTTGTGGGTGCGCTCCTTCTCGGCCGCCCCCCACGAGGCGTTCGGGCATGTCGTCGCGGCGCTCGGTGTGGCCGCGCTCGGCGCCGTCGCGGTGTGGCTCGGGCGCAGCCGTGGCGTGGCCGCGGCGTGCGCGCTGGTCGTCGTCTCGGTGTCCCCGATCGCGTATCTGCAGGTGTCGGGCGCGCAACCGACCCCGATGGGCTGGAATCTTCCGGAGAACCGGTCGGAGATGAAGGCTGCGTTCCCGGATTTCCCCGGCACCACGCTCCAACTGGCGGACCGTATGCTCATCCCGCCGTCGGAACGCAGTCTCTCCGGCGCGTACGGATCGCTGGTCTTCGGCAACTACGCCAAGGATCTCGAGCTGACCTACGTCAGCGGGTACACCCCCAACGGGCACTACTGGTTCGGCGAGACGTTGTGCATGCGCTGGGACACCAGCGTCTGCCCCGATGCCTACCGGCGCGCGTTCGCGACCGAGCCGACCACCGGCCGGCCCATCGTCGACCTGATGAAGGTCGACCGGGTGGTGCTGCATCGCGCCTTGTACCCGGACGCGCGCGACCAGCCCGCGCCTCCCGGCTGGAAATGGGTCGAATATCCGGGGCACGAGAAGTACATCGCGGTGCTGGAGCGCACCGACGGCTTGGTCTCGACCCGCGACGGCCGGGTGGCGGCCGCCACGGGCGTGACGGCCACATCGGTCGCCGAATCGGACACGACCAGCCGGGTGCGGGTGAGTTCCCCGCAAGGCGGGCGGATCGTATTCGCCCGGCTCGGGTGGCCCGGTTACCGCGCGACGCTGGACGGCCGCGAGATACCCACCACGCTGGTAGGGAAAACCTTTGTCGCCGTTGATCTGCCGCCTGGCGCCTCCGGTGAGCTGATGTTGTCCTGGCGGCCGCCGGGCTGGTGGATCGGCGTCGCCGCGGCACTGCTCGGACTGCTCGGCATCGGTCTGCTGGAGTGGGTGTACCTGCGTGGCAGGCGTCGGCTGGACCGGCCGATCGACGAGCCGTCCGCACCCGACGCCGCCGTGACACCGGAGACCGACTTGGCCGACGCGGTCCGATGAGCGCGGCGGAGGGAGCCGGGGCGGCATCGGAGGCGCGAGGCGGCGATGCCGCGGAGGCGACGAGCACGCCACCGTACTCCGGGGCGGATGCCCGGCTTCCCCGCGCGGCGGAACTCCCCGCCGACCCCGGCCCGCTGCTGCGCTTGGTGCGTCGCCAGGAGATCGCGTTCGCCATCGTCGGCATGGTGAACACGGGTCTCGGTATGGCGCTGACGGTGATGTGGCTGGCGGTGCTCGGCAATCGGACGCCCGCCGCGCTCGCGCCCGCCCTGGCATACAGCATCAGTGTGGTCGTGGCGTTCGTCCTGCACCGCACCCTGGTGTTCCGTGTGCGCGGGCGCCTGATGCGGGACTTCGCCGCGTTCGTCGCGGTGAACTCCGGCGGACTGGTGCTGAACATGGTGCTGCTCCAGCTGGGGGTGTCGCTGCTGCACCTGCCGAGCATTCCGTCCGCGATCGCCGTGATGGCACTGGTGGCGGGCGCCAGCTTCTTCGGGCACCGCCACATCTCGTTCCGCCGTACGCCCGCACTCGACGCGGACGGTTCCCGCTCCGGCGCGGCCGGGAGGTAGGTTCCTGGTATGCCTGAGCACACCACCCTGGACGCCACACTGCTGAGCCTGCTGGCCTGCCCGCAGGACAAGGGCCCGCTACGGCTGGTCCGCGCCGCCGACGGCAGCGCGCTGCTCTACAACTCGCGCCTGCGCCGGGCATACCCGATCGAGAACGGCATTCCGGTCCTGCTCGTCGACGAGGCCAGGGACGTCACCGACGCCGAGCACGACGCGTTCACCACACAGCCCGACGCCTGACTCTCCGAACTCTCTTCTCACGACTCGCCCGCTGCCTGGCAACGGATGCGTCACGGTCGTTTTGCGACCATTGACCGTTTGAAGCCGGGTCCGCCATGATCATTTGCACTTCGAGACGGTCTACGCGCTCCAGCGAAGGGGCGCTGCGGCCGTTCTGATGAGCGGTGAGAGTGGCGCATGGGAGAGAGGTCGGGAACGTAATGAGTTATGGGCGTTTACGTAACTGGACGGCTCGATGCGCGATTGCCTGCGGAGTCGCGGCGGCCGGGTTCGCCATGGCCGTGCCGGCGCAGGCCGAACCGCTCTGGCCGGGTGGCCCGGACATCCCCGGTATGCCCGCGCTGATTCCACCCCCGCCGCCCGTCGCGCCGTGCTCCACGGCGGCCCGTGCGTGCATGCGGCTGTCCACCGACGAAGCCTGGCTGATGGACGAGGGCAAGGTGGTCTACGGCCCGACGCTGATCTCGCACGGGATGCCGGGATACGAGACGCCGCCCGGAGTCTTCCACGTGTCGTTCAAGAAGGAATTCCACTGGAGCACCATGCACAACGCTCCGATGCCGTACGCGACCTTCTTCAACGGCGACATCGCCTTTCACGTCGGCCCGATCGAGAAGAAGTCGCACGGCTGCGTCCGGATGACCCACGAAGGAGCCAAGGCGTTCTACGAATACCTCTGGCCGGGTGACGTCGTCGAAGTCGTGGAGTGAGCGACCGGAGCCCCTGCGGTGATCACGGTCATCGAGACGCCGTTTCCTGTCCGATGTCACCGGTCAGATAACGCTGCAGCGTCGGGCCCACCGCGGTGACGAGGTCGGGCGCGGGCATGGAGGCCAGCGGCTCCACCCCCACGAGCTTGCGGGCCACCAGCACGCCGATCATCTGCGACGCGACCAAGCCGATCCGGACCCTGCCGTCGTCCTCCGGGGTGGCGATGCGCAGGCGGACGCGTTCCAGCACGACCTCCAACAGGAACCTTCTGGCCAGGGACGGATCGTCGTTGCCGGCCAGGATGCTGCGCACCACGGCGACCACACCCGGCCCCGCGGGCGAGTCCCACACCCCGACCACCGCGCGAATGATGGTCTCGCCCAAGCGGTCCAAAGGCGCGGCCTCGATGATGCGCAGTGTCGTCTCGGGATCCACCGGAAATTCCACCACCGCGGCGAAGAGCTGTTGCTTGGTGCCGAAGTAGTGGTGCACGAGGGCCGGATCCACTCCCGCGTCGGTGGCGACCGCGCGCACCGAGGTCTTGTCGAAGCCTGCGTCGGCGAAACGCGCGCGGGCGGCCGCGAGGATGGCCTCGCGGGCGCCCGATTGCCCCGGTCGGCGACCGGTGCGGGTGGGCCGCTCGGCGCCGCCGGAGCCGTTGCCTGCCGTCATGTGGTCCGCCGTCGTAGCGTGGCCGCGCCCAGGCACAGGGCGACGATCGCGAACCCGGCGACGACAGCCAGATCACGCCACATCTGCCCGGTGACCTCCGGATGCGTCGAGACCTGTTGCAGCGCGTCGACCGCGTAGCTCAACGGCATCACGTTGCTGATCACCTCCAGCCAATCGGGCAGCTGGCCGCGGGGAACGAGCAGGCCGCAGAGGAAGATCTGCGGCGCGACCACGACCGGCATGAACTGTACGGCTTGGAATTCGGTGCGCGCGAACGCGCTTGCCAGCAGGCCCAGCGCCACCCCGCATACCGCGTCGACCACCGCGATCAGCACCACCCAGCCGGGGCTGCCCGCCGCGCCGAGCCCGAGCAGTCCGAACGAGACCAGGCAGGCGACGGCCGCCTGGGCGGCGGCGGCGAGCGAGAACGCGGTGCCGTACCCGGCGAGCAGGTCGAGTTTCGACAGCGGCGTGGACAGTAGCCGTTCCAGCGTGCCCGAGGTGCGTTCGCGCTGCATAGCGATCGCGGTGATCAGGAACATCACGATGAACGGCAGGATGCCGAGCATGCTGATGCCGACCCGGTCGAACAGCGAGACGGGGTTCAGCGGGTTGGTCGGGGTGTCCTTGTAGATGAAATACAGCAGCGCCATCAACAGCGCGGGAACCACCAGGATCATGGCGACGGTCCGGTGGTCGTTGCGCAGCTGACGCAGGATGCGGCCGGTGGTCGCGGCGTAGGGGCGCAGCGTCGGCGTCCGGCGGGGCGCGGCTTCCAGGGTGGCGGTCATGCGTTCTGTCCCATCGTGATCAGGGTGAGGAAGGCGGTCTCCAGGTTCTGCTCACCGGTCCGGGTACGCAGTTCGTCGGGGCTCAGCTCGGCGAGCAACTGTCCCTCCCGCATCAGCAGCAGCCGATCGCAGTGCTCGGCCTCGTCCATGACGTGGCTGGACACCAGCAGTGTCGTGCCGTTCGCGGCCAGTTCGTGGAACTGCTTCCACAGCTCGACCCGCAGCACGGGATCCAGGCCGACCGTCGGTTCGTCCAGAACCAGTAGCTGGGGCTGGGCGACCAGCGCGCAGGCGAGGGACGCGCGCGTCTTCTGCCCGCCGGAGAGCTCGTCGCCGCGCTGCTGGGCGTGGTCGAGCAGACCGACCGCCGTGATCGCGTCGTCGACGTCGGCGCGGTCGCGGCCGTAGAGCGCGGCGAAGTACGCGACGTTCTCGCGGACGCTGATGTCGTTGTAGATGCTCGGCGCCTGGGTGACGTAGCCGATCAGGTGGCGCAGCGCCGCGGAGCCCGCCGGGCGGCCGAGCGCGGCGACGTCGCCCGATTCGATGATCTGAGTGCCGACGATGCTGCGCATCAGCGTGGTCTTGCCGCATCCCGACGGACCGAGCAGCCCGGTGATCGAGCCGCGGGGGATGGTCAGCGAGACGTCGTGCAGTACTTCGCGGCCGCCGCGACGGACCCGCAGGTTCCGTACCTCGACGGCGGGAGATGGGGTGGCTTGCGACACGGTCGCCTCAATTCATCGAGTGTTGAATTCACTATGTGATGAATTTAGCGCGACGGCGCTGAACAGGCAAGAGTGTCGGTCGAGGATCAGTGGCCGTGGTGTCCCTGCGGCGTCCCCGCTGCCTGACCCGGGTTCACGACGACGAACTGACCCATCATCCCGAGGTCTTCGTGCCACAGCAGGTGGCAGTGGTACATGTAGGGCGCGTCCGGATCGGCCGGGCCGTCGAAGCGCATGGCCAGTCGTACCGTGCTGTTCGGCGGTAGGAAGACGGTGTCCTTCGGGCCGGTCAGCGCCGCCGGTGGCTGGGAGTCGTCCATCGCGAGCACGCGGAATTGCACATCGTGAATGTGGAAGTTGTGCGGCATGCCGTCGTCGTTGCGCACCACCCAGGTCTCCGTCGTCCCGCGCGTCACCGCGAAATCGATCCGGTCCATAGCCATCGGGGTGCCGTTGATCCCGGCGAGGTTCAGGTCGAAATGCCGTTCCCGCACCGAGTCGCCGCCGTCCGGCGTGGCGGGGGAAGCCAGGACCGCGGGCAGCTCGGGTGACGGCCGCAATGTGCCGGCCGCGCGCAGTTCCAGGATGTCGAAGGTGTCGTCGCCGCCTGCGAAACGTTGCGTCCAGAAACCGAGCCCGGCATCGAGTTCGCCGCCGCGCAGTACGGTGCGCTCGCCCGGTCGCATCCGCACCACGATCTCGGCGCGCTCACCCGGTGACAGCCGCAGGCGATCCTGTGTGCGCGGCTGTTCCAGCAAGCCGCCGTCGGTCGCGACGAGCGCGAACGGTCGCCCATCGGAGAATTCGAAGGTGTAGATCCGTGCGGTGGAGGCGTTGAGCAAGCGCAGCCGGACGAGTTCGTCGCCGACGTTCCGGTACGGCGCGAGCGTGCCGTTGACCATGGTCCGATCGCCGAGGAACCCGACATCGCGGAACATCCTGTGGGTGGAATCGAGTGCCGCGCCGTCGAACTTGAGGTCCTGCACGATCACCGGCAGATCGTCCACACCGTAGGTGGAGGGGAGGGACAGGGTGGTGGACACGTCGTCGTCGAGGAGGAACATGCCCGCCAAACCGCGGCGCACGTGGGTTTCGGTCGCGCCGTGCGGATGCGGGTGATACCACAGCGTCGCAGCGGGTTGATCGACCATCCACTGCGGTGTCCAAGCGGTGCCGGGCGCCACCATCTGATGCGGGCCGCCATCCATTGCGGCGGGCAGGTGCATGCCGTGCCAGTGCACAGTGGAGGCTTCCGGCAGGGTGTTGCGCACGGTCACCGCCACCTTCTCCCCGCGTCGCGCCCGCAGTGTCGGACCGAGATAGTCGCCGTTGAACCCCCAGGTATCTGTGGCCCGGCCGGGAAGGAATTCCCGCTGCCCTGCGCGCATGTCGAGTTCGAACGTGCGCGTGCCGTCGGCGCCGACCTGCGACGGCGCCAGCGGAGGGATGGCCAGTTCGTTCCGGAATTCCGTCTTGCCGACGGTGGTTACGGCCGCCCCGGCGTACACCCGGGCGACGCCAGCGATGACGAGGACCGGCAATGTCGCGATGCAGACGAGAACGAGGAGCAACCGCCTCCGCGGCCGGGAATTCGAAGACATGGACCGACGGTAGAAACACGCAGTGCCACAACATATCCGGAAGCGTCCCGATTTACTCCCCGATCCTCCCCTGATGCCGGTGCCGCGACCATCAGGGTGCGCGCGGATAGGCTCGGCCGAACGCGTTCGCCTTCTGTGACTCGGAACACATCGAGAGGTGTCACGTTACAAGCCGGTCGGCTGTCTCATGATCGTCACCACCGCCAACTCTGTCTCGGTGACCCGATCATTTGGAGCACTGTCATGAACACCGCACATCGGATCGTCATCCTCGGCGGCGGCTACACCGGCATGCTTGCCGCCGTTCGGCTGGCCCGGCGCACCCGTGCGCTGGACGTCCGGATCACGCTGGTCAACCCCTCGGCGCGATTCACCGAACGCCTGCGCATGCATCAGGTGGCCGCGGGCCAACAGTTGGCGGACCACCGGATCCCCGCGCTGCTGGAAGGCACCGGCGTCGCCTTCGTCCAGGGCTGGGCCACGGCCATCGATCCGGTGGCCCGAGAGGTCACCGTGGACGGTTCGGCTCGCCTTCCCTATGACGAACTGATCTATGCCCTGGGCAGCACCGCCGACACGAGCATCGTGCCCGGCGCCGCCGACCATGCGTGGACCCTCGACAACCCCGCCACCGGACACCTATTCGCCGAACGCCTCGCCGAGGTGGCGGCGCGCGGCGGCACGGTCGCGGTCTGCGGCGGCGGTTTGACCGGCATCGAGGCGGCGGCCGAGATCGCCGAGAGCCATCCCGGTGCGCGCGTCACCCTGATCAGCACCGGTGAGCCCGGCGCCATGATGGGCACCAAGGCCCGCGCCTACCTGCATCGGGCACTCGATCGGCTCGGTGTCACCCGGGCGACGGGCCGGGCCGTGGTGAAGGTGCTGCCCGACGCGGTCGAACTGGCCGGCGGCGAACTCGTGCACACCGACCTGACGCTGTGGACGGCCGGTGTCCGCGTCTCCGCACTGGCCGCGCAGGCCGGGATCGAGACCGACGCGCGCGGGCTGATCGTGGTCGACCCGACCCTGAAATCGGTGTCCCATCCGGCGATCCACGCCATCGGCGACGCGGCCGCGGTCCGCCAGGCGTGGGGCCGGATCCACGGCACCTGCCAGAGTGGCATGCCGACCGCCGCCTACACCGCCGACGTCATCGCGCGGCAGCTACGCGGCAAGCGGGTGCGTCCGTTCCGCTTCGGCTACTTCCATCAGCCGGTCAGTCTCGGCCGCAAGGACGCGGTCATCCAGTTCACCACGGCCGACGACCGTCCGCGCCGCGGCTACCTGACCGGCCGCGCCGCCGTCCGCTACAAGGAGACCGTCAGCAGCAGCCCGGTGCCGGTCTTCACGCTGAGCAAGCGGATGGCGGTGTCGGTCACGCTGTCCAAAGGCGGCCGCGCCACCAGGAGAATCTAGCCATGGCCGACCCGACATCCGAGCAGGACCCGTTCTTCGAGCACCGGCGACTGCTGTTCGCCACCGCGTACCGCATGCTGGGCACCGTCACCGACGCGGAGGACGTCGTCCAGGACGCCTGGCTGAAGTGGAACGACACCGACCGGTATACGGTGCGCCAGCCCAAGTCCTACCTCGTACGCACGGTCACCAACCTGTCGCTCAACCGGCTCACCTCAGCCAGGGCCACCCGCGAGAACTACATCGGGCCCTGGCTGCCCGAGCCGTTGCTCACCTCACCGAACATCGCCGAGGAGACCGAATTGGCCGACACCGTCTCCACGGCGATGCTGGTGGTCCTGGAAACACTCGGACCCGTCGAACGCGCGGTCTTCCTGCTGCGCGAAGTCTTCGGCTACACGCACGCCGAGATCGCCGAGACCCTGGATCGGCCCGAGCCCGCGATCCGGCAGATCGCCCACCGCGCCAAGCAGCACGTGCAATCCCGCCGACCGCGTTTCGACACCGACGAGGCGGAGCGCGACCACGTCACAGCCCGGTTCATGGCCGCGTGTTCGGGCGGCGACCTCAACGCGCTGATGGGCCTGCTCGCACCGGATGTCACCTCGTGGTCGGACGGCGGTGGCGTCGTCACCGCGGCACGCCGCCCGTTGTACGGACCCGATCACGTGGCGCGCTGGATACTCGGCGTGCTGGCCAAGCCGATCGTCGCCGGATTCGTGCTCGAACCCGCTCATATCAACGGTGAACTCGGCGCGCTCGCACTCATCGACGGGAACCCGGTGGCGGTGTTCACCTACGACATCGCGGACGGACGGATCCAGAACCTCCGGTTCCAGGTCAACCCGTACAAGCTGAAGGGTCTCTCGATGGGCACCGACACCCTGGGGTGACGACGGTCGTTCCAGGCTCCAGCCGACCAACCAGAGCGCGTGAGTGCGAGAAGAGCGCGTCGCGCGTCGGCGTTGCTCATCCCGCCACCCACGCATGACCGGAGAACGGGGCGGACCGCCGAGCGGCTGGCCGAACCCGTGTAGTAGCCGTCGAGGACAATGGCGGCTGTGTGTGCCCAGTCTGTCGAGGAACTCGCCGTCGAACCCCCCGCTGCCGCCCGGCGTCTGCTCGGTGCGACCTTGTGGTCTGGCTCGGTCGGTATCCGGATCGTCGAAGTCGAGGCCTACGGGGGAGACCCGGCCGGACCATGGCCGGACCCGGCTTCACATTCCGGTCGCGGCCGGACCAAGCGCAACGACGTGATGTTCGGTCCTGCTGGTGTGCTGTACGTCTACCTCAGCTACGGCATGCACACCTGCATCAACGTGACAAGCGGACCGGATGGGGTCGCCAGCGCCGCCCTGATCCGTTCCGGCGAGGTGATCGAGGGACTGGAGACGGTGCGCGAGCGCCGCCCCGGCGCTCGATCCGATCTCGACTCGGCCCGTGGCCCGGGCAATCTCGGCAGCGCGCTGGGAATCACTCTGAGCGACTACGGAACCCCGCTGTTCGATCCGGCCTCGCCGATCCGGCTCGAGCTGCACAGCCCGGTCGAGCCCGCCGAGATCGCCAGTGGTCCGCGGGTCGGCGTCAGTAGCGCGGCGGACGTGCCGTGGCGATTCTGGCTTCCGAGTTCGCGGGCGGTATCGGTCTACCGGCGCAGCCCGCGGGCTCCTCTGCCCGCCGCGAAGTCGGCTTGACCCTCGACACCGAGCGCACCGAAATCATTGGACCGAGTCGCATCGCGCCACGAGACTGAGGTGCACACAGGAGTCCGGACCTCGTGCGGAAAGATAGGACAGCGTGAGCGGCGACATCATCGACGAACTGACCTGGCGCGGACTGATCGCGCAGTCCACCGACCTGGACGCCTTGCGTGCGGCGGCGGCCGCCGGGCCGCTGACCCTGTACGCGGGCTTCGATCCCACCGCCGCCAGCCTGCACGCCGGCCACTTGGTGCCGTTGCTCGCCCTGAAGCGTTTCCAGCGCGCCGGACACCGCCCCGTCGTGCTGGCCGGTGGCGCCACCGGCCTGATCGGTGACCCGCGCGATGTCGGCGAGCGGACGATGAATTCCACCGACACCGTCGCGGACTGGGCTGGGCGGATTCGCTCCCAACTGGAGCGCTTCGTCGACCTGGACGACTCGCCCACCGGAGCGGTGATCGTCGACAATATGGACTGGACCGGGCCGCTGACCGCCGTCGACTTCTTGCGCGACATCGGCAAGCACTTCTCGGTGAACGTCATGCTGGCGCGCGACACCATCAAGCGGCGCTTGGACGGCGAGGGCATCTCCTACACCGAGTTCAGCTACATGCTCCTGCAGGCCAACGACTACTTGCAGTTGCGCCGCAACTACGGCTGCACGCTTCAGGTGGGTGGCTCCGATCAGTGGGGCAACATCATCGCGGGTGTCGAACTCAACCGCCGGGTGGACAGCGCGTCCGTGCACGCCCTGACCGTTCCGCTGGTGACCTCCGCGGACGGCAAGAAGTTCGGCAAGTCCACCGGCGGCGGCAGCCTGTGGCTCGATCCCGAGATGACCAGCCCCTACGCCTGGTACCAGTACTTCGTGAACACTGCCGACGCCGATGTGGTGCGGTACCTGCGTTGGTTCACCTTCCTGTCCCGTGCGGAACTCGACGAACTCGAGCGGGCGACCGCCGAGCGCCCGCATGCCAGGGAAGCGCAGCGCAAGCTCGCCGCCGAGATGACGACCCTGGTGCACGGGGAGGCCGATACCCGGGCGGTGCAGCTGGCCAGCCAGGCGTTGTTCGGTCGCGGGGAACTCCGCGAACTCGACGAGCCGACCCTCGGCGCGGCCCTGCGCGAAGCGGCGGTCGACGGTGAGGTCGCGCAGACCAAGGCCGGCGAGCCGAGCACCATCGTGGATCTGCTCGTCGCGACCGGTCTGTCCGAAAGCCGGGGCGCCGCCCGCCGCGCGGTGAACGAAGGTGGCGCCTCGGTGAACAACGTGAAGATCTCCGATCTCGAATGGACCCCGTCCGAGGCCGACTACCTGCACGGACGGTGGCTCGTCCTGCGGCGCGGCAAGAAGAACCTCGCCGGGGTTCTGCGGGCCGGTGCATGAAGATCGCGGTGGCTTGAATCACATGCGTGTGATTCAAGCCCGTCATCACTACGATCGCACGCCTTTGACCTGCGGAAACGCCAGCGCGTTCAGGCGATTTGACGAAGCGTTTTCCGCCGCGTAACTTTATCCAAGTCAGAGCGACACGGACACCGACCCGGAGCCGAGAAGCAAGGCGGAGACGCCGAGCGGATGGACTGGGAAACGAGGTAGGACGAGGAGCGCCTGGCAGCTCAATGCAGTGTGGATCATCCGATAGGCTTGACTTCGGAGGATCGCTTGCTTAGAATGGAAAAGTTGCCTCACAGAAGGTCCGGTTGAGACTGGCCTGGATGTGTGTGCGTGTGTTCTTTGAGAACTCAATAGTGTGTCGATGAATGTCAGTGCCAAATGTTTTATTTGGTTCCGGTCTTTCACCCCCCGTGTGGAGGGTCGGACAT
>NZ_JBHVDM010000080.1:0-32626 GCF_042802775.1 Nocardia sp. NPDC057455
CACCACCACACCAGCAACAACCAAAGCCGAGACCGTTATCGGAGCAGATACACGCATTCGGCCACACCCAATCCTCGACGTCGTGGGAGCAGCCGTCGCGACATCCCCTGCGCCGGCCACTCTGGACAACGTTGTCCAGGTTACCCACCGGTCAGGTCCTTATTCGGTATTTTCCGGTCGATCACTGGTTACCGACTGTGAAACCGCTGCTGGAGTGGGTTTTCGGCCGGAGCTTTTCTTGCGGGCGGTCTTTCCGCCGCTGTCCGCGCGGCTCTCGTGATCAGGGGATTCCGCGGATTCCATTCGGTCCAGAATCTCTTTCAGGTCTTCCAATTCCCGGCGCAGGTAATCGCGGGTGGCCACTTCGCCGACCGCGAGGCGCAGCGCCGCGAGTTCCCGGGCCAGGAACTCGGTGTCCGCCTTGGTCTGCGCGGCCCGCACCCGGTCCTCCTCCAGCGCGACCCGGTCCCGGTTGTCCTGCCGGTTCTGCGCCAGCAGGATCAGCGGCGCCGCGTAGGCGGCTTGGGTGGAGAACGCCAGATTGAGCAGGATGAACGGGTACGGGTCCCAGCGCAGCGCGACCACGAAGACGTTCAACACGATCCAAACCAGCACCAGGATCGTCTGGACCGCCAGATACCGTCCGGTCCCCAGGAATCGCGCCACCCGTTCGCTGCTGCGGGCCAAAGCCTCGGCGTCCCACTCGAACCGGAACCGGCTTTCCACCGGCGTCTCCAAGCGCTGGCGTGCCCGGCTTGGGCCGAGCCGCACACCAGGGTCGTTCTCACTCACGGTGTGTCCTTTCCGGCGTGAGCGGGACCCAGCGCGGTCATGCTCCGCCCCACTCGTCGGTCTCTTCCTGGTCACGCCAGTCCTCGGGCAGCAGATGGTCGAGGACGTCGTCGACGCTGACCGCGCCGAGCAGGTGGTTCTCCGCGTCCACCACCGGTCCGCAAACCAGGTTGTAGGTCGCGAAATACCGGGTCACCGCCGCCAAGGGAAGTTCGGGGCGCAACGGCGCCAGATCGGTGTCGAGAAGGCCGCCCACCAGGTGGGCGGGTGGTTCGCGCAGCAATTGCTGGATATGCACCGAACCCAGGTAGCGGCCGGTCGGCGTCGCCGTGGGCGGTCGGACGACGAACACTATGGAGGCCAGCGCGGGGGTCAGGTCCGGGTTGCGTACCCGCGCCAGCGCTTCGGCCACTGTCGTCGACGGCGTCAGGATGATCGGTTTCGGCGTCATCAGACCGCCCGCGCTGTAGGGGGAGTGCTCGAGCAACCTGCGCACCGGCTCGGACTCCTGCGGGTCCATCAGGGCGAGCAGCGATTCGGCCTCGCCCTCGGGCAACTCGCCCAGCAGGTCGGCGGCGTCGTCGGGGTCCATCGCCTCCAGTACGTCGGCGGCCCTGCGCACCTCCAGGTGGCCGAGCAGCTCGACCTGCTCGTCGTCGGGGAGTTCCTGCACCACGTCGGCAAGCCGTTCGTCGTCCAGCGCGACGGCCACCTCGATCCGACGTTTCTCCGGCAGCTCGCGCAACTGCTGCGCCACATCGGCCGCGCGCATGCCCTCGAACTGTTCGAGCAGTTGCGTGACGTCCTGTCCCGGCCTGCCGATCTCGTAGGGCGTCAGGCCGGACACCATGGTCCAGTCCACCACGTGCACCGTGCGCCTGCGGCCCAGCCTGCGGTGCCCGCGCACCGCGACCCTGCTGACCAGCCAGTCCCTGGAACGGGTCTGCTCGATGCCGAGATCGACCACGTGGACGTCCACGCCGGTCAGATCCGGCAGGTCCGGATCCTCGACCCGCACCACCGAGTCGACGATCTGCGCCAAGGCGAGCATCTCGCCAGGTCGCTGAGTGAAACGGCGCAGGCTGACCGTTCCGGTGTTCAGCGTGACCACGCCGGGTTCGATCGCGGTGATCCGCAGAATCGGCACGAAAATACGCCGCCGGGTGGGCAGTTCGACGACCAAGCCGTGCACGCGCGGTTGCTGGCGGTCGGAGCGGACGGCCACGACGACGTCACGAATCCGGCCGATAGACTCGCCGTCCGGTCCCAGCACCGCCAAACCGGCCAGCCTGGCGACGTACACCCTGGTAGCTGCCATGCTGTCAGGCTAGATGTTCGCGGGCGGGTGTTCGCACCCCGCCACGATCAACGGGAGTGATCATGAAGCCGCGCCGTTCGGTGCTCGCCTGCCCGGGCAGCAACACGAAGATGATCGAGAAGGCCAAGACCTTGCCCGTCGACGAGGTGTTTCTCGATCTGGAGGACGCTGTCGCCCCGGTCGCGAAGGCCGAGGCGCGGGCGAACATCGTCGCGGCGCTGAACGACTCCGGGTGGGGAACGCAACTGCGTGTGGTGCGGGTCAACGACTGGACCACCGAATGGACCTACGCCGACGTCATTTCGGTGGTCGAGGGCGCGGGCGCGGCGCTGGACGCGATCCTGCTGCCCAAGGTCGCCGACGCGGGCCAGGTGCGCGCACTGGATCTGCTGCTGACCCAGCTGGAGAAGGCCTGCGGCCTCGACGTCGGCCGGATCGGTATCGAGCCGCAGATCGAGAACGCGGCGGGACTGCGCGACATCGACGCGATCGCCACCGCGAGTCCCCGGGTGCAGACGCTGGTGTTCGGACCGGCGGACTTCATGGCCAGCATCAACATGCGCACCCTGGTGGTCGGCGAACAGCCGGAGGGCTACGACACCGGCGACGCCTACCACCACATCCTGATGACCATCCTGCTCGCGGCCCGTGCGCACGGTTTGCAGGCGATCGACGGCCCGTACCTGCAGATCCGGGATGTGGAAGGTTTCCGGCGGGCCGCCGCGCGCACGGCCGCGCTCGGCTTCGACGGCAAATGGGTACTGCACCCAGGCCAGATCGAGGCGGCGAACGAGATCTTCAGCCCGCGCCAATCGGACTACGACCGGGCCGAGGAGATCCTGGACGCCTATGCCTTCCACACCTCGGCCGCGGGCGGCGCGCGCGGCGCGGTGATGCTCGGCGACGAGATGATCGACGAGGCCAGCGCCAAGATGGCGCACGTGATCGCGGAGAAGGGCCGCGCCGCCGGAATGACGCGCACCACGCGTTTCACACCACCGCAGGCTGCGTCGGAATAGCAGAATGGAACCATGACGAATCCCTTGGGGAACTCGAGCCGTGCGCGGCAGGGCCTCCCGACACCCCCGTCGGGGTGGCCGGTCGGCTCGTATCCGACCTATGTCGAGGCGCAGAAGGCGGTCGACTACCTGGCCGACAACCAGTTCCCGGTGCAGGACGTGACCATCGTGGGCGTCGATTTGATGCAGGTCGAACGGGTCCTCTATCGATTGACGTGGGGCAAGGTGATCGGCGGCGGCGTGGTGTCGGGCGCCTGGCTCGGCCTGTTCCTCGGTCTGTTGCTGAGCCTGTTCACCACCAGCGGCGCGCTGGGCCCGCTACTCGTCGGATTGGTCGGCGGCGTCATCTTCGGTGTCATCTCGACCTCGATCCCGTACGCGGCGACCAGGGGGCAACGCGATTTCGCCTCCACCATGCAATTGGTGGCAGGCCGCTACGACGTGCTGTGCGATCCGAAGTCGGCCGAACAGGCGCGGGACATGCTCGCGCGGCTGGCGATCTGAGGCATGGAAGCACTGGAGACGGTCCGCACCGAGGTGCTGGGCCATTTCGGCGTGGACGCCGCGAGCGTCGACGCCGCGTCGGTCACCTTCCTGGGCTTGGAGCCGATCGAGATCCTGCGCATCGTCGAGGGCGATCTGGTGCATTACGTGACGCTGGGGGCCAGCAGGCATCCGATGGGCGACCCCGCCGCGGTGCACGCCGACCCGGTGCGGGGGCCGCGCGCGGAGCTGGTGCTGACGCTGCGATCCGGGGTCGGCGCCAGCGCGGGCCTGGCCAAATCGCTCGGCGTGCTCGCCGCGGCCCCGGTCGTGGAAGGCGTTGTGCTGCAAGCGGACGCGCTGCTGGATCTGGGTGAGCCGATGTGGCGCGACGCTCCGTTCACCGCGGTTCTGCTCGGCGACAGCGATATCCCGGCCGTGCCGCTGCCCGACCCGGCCGAGCCGGTGCGGTACTTCGCGGTGACACCGGTGACCGCGACGGAGGCGGCTTGGGTACGCGTTCGCGGTGCGCAGGCGTTGCGGGAGGCGTGGCAGGAGGCGGGAATCGACGTGCGCGACCCCGGGCGCGGAGCCGCCGGCCTGTGATCCGTCGCCCGGCTACAGCCACTTGTTGCGGCGGAAGGTGAAGAACAAGCCCGTGCAGATGGCGAGGATGAGCACCCACACCATCGGATAGCCCCAGACCTGGTGCAGTTCGGGCATGTGGTCGAAATTCATCCCGTAGATGCCCGCGATCATCGTCGGCACCGCCGCGATCGCGACCCAGGCCGAGATCTTGCGCATGTCGGTGTTCTGCTGCACACCGATCCGGGCCAGCGCGGCGCTGATCAGCGCGCTGAGCGCCTCGTCGAAGTCGTTGATCCGTTCCGCGACGGCGGCGTGCTGTTCCGCGACGTCGCGCAGATAGCGCCGAACCTCCTTGGGCACCGGCAGATCCGGTTTGTGACTCAGCTGGTCGAGCGGCGCGGCCAGCGGATTCACCGCGCGCCGCAACTCGACCACTTCGCGCTTGAGCTGGTAGATGGATTCCACGGTGACCCTGCTGCGCGGAGTGAAGATCTCCTCTTCCATCTCGTCGATGTCGTCCTCGACCGACTGGGCCACCTCGATGTAGGAGTCCACCACCCGGTCGGCGATCGCGTGCAGCACCGCGCCGGGGCCGAGCGCCAGTTGCGCGGGGTCCTCCTCCAACGCCTTGCGCACCTCGGCCAGCCCGGAATGCTCACCGTGCCGGACGGCGACCACGAAGTCGGGGCCGGTGAACACGATGATCTCGCCGGTCTCCACGATCTCGCTGACGCTGTTCAACTCGTGCTCGACGTAGCTGACCGTGCGCAGCAACAGCAGCAGCGAGTCGTCGTAACGTTCCAGCTTCGGCCGCTGGTGCTTCTCCAACGCGTACTCCACGGCCAGCGGATGCAGCCCGAAGGTCTCGGCGATGTCGGCCATCTGCGTGCGGTCCGGATCGTGCAGCCCGACCCAGACGAACCCGTGCTCCTCGCGGGCTCGCACGCGGGCCGCTTCGTGCGTGAATCGCCCGGACAGGCGCTTGCCGTCCACGTACACCGCGCAGTCGACGATCGCCTGCGCGGTCGGAACCGGGATGAAACGGTGCGCGGGCGTTCGGCCGGATCCACGAAGTGACGAGAGCGGGGAAAAGGACGACACGCTGACGATGCTACGTCGCCACGGGCTGCCGGAAGGTCGCCTGCCCGTGCGGGAGGACGCCGCGGCACTGTAAGACTTGAAGGCGTGCGCATCGACCTGCATACCCATTCGACCGCGTCCGACGGCACCGACACTCCCGCCGAACTCGTGCGGAACGCGGCCGCCGCGGGCCTGGACGTCGTCGCGATCACCGATCACGACACCACGGCAGGCTGGGCGGAAGCGGTCGACGCGCTACCGCAGGGCATCACCCTGGTCCGCGGCATGGAGATGTCGTGTGTGGGCCTCGGCGAGGACGGCTGGCCGGTGCCCGTGCATTTGCTGGCCTATCTGTTCGATCCGACCCATCGCGGCTTCGCCGAGGAACGCGAGCGGCTGCGCGCCGAACGGGTGGAGCGGCTGCGCGCCATGGCCGAGCGGATGGCGGCCGACGGACTGCCGGTCGATCCCGATGCCGTGCTGGCCTCGGCCGGCCCGTCGGCGGGGCGCCCGCACCTGGCCCGTGCGCTGGTCGCCGCCGGTGTGGTGCCGAGCGTGGACGCGGCGTTCGACGAATTGCTCGCCCCGCACGGCCGCTACTACGCCGAGAAGGCCGACACCCCGCTGCGCCGGGCGGTGCAGATGATCGCGAGCGCGGGCGGAGTCAGCGTCCTGGCGCACACCAGGGCGCGCAAGCGGGGCAGGCTGCTCGCGATCGACGACATCCGCGAGCTGGCCGCGCTCGGGCTCGGCGGCCTGGAGATCGCACACCCCGACCACTCCGCGGCCGACCGCGCGCTGCTCACCGATCTCGCCGCCGAACTCGGCCTGCTCACCACCGGTTCGTCGGACTACCACGGCACGAACAAGACCATCCGGCTCGGCGAATTCACCACCGATCCCGCGCAGTTCGAGAAGCTGGTCGGCAAGGCCTCCGGCGTGCCGGTGGTCTCCTCGTGAGACTCCTGCGCGGACTCAGCGGCCTCGTCGCCGGGGGAACCGTGGTGGGCATGCTGATCGTGGTCGGCACCGCCGTGATCGCGGATCGGCGCGGATTTCCCGGTCCGGGCGGCGAATCGGTCGCCTGGCATGTCGCGGCCGCGGTGGCCGCCCTCGCGGCGCAGATATATTCGGACCGGCACCGTGGTTTGGCCGCCTGTGCCGGATCCGCGACGGTTTTCCTGGCTGCTGGACTATTGCTGTGGACACAATGGTGGAGCTGATATCCCGGCTTTGGTTGCGGGCGGATGAATTGTGCCGGAACATTTTCCTTTGTGACTGAAATCGAGACGGACGTACTGGTAATCGGCGGTGGTCCTGCCGGTGCCTGGGCGGCCGTCTCGGCCGCGGCGGCGGGCGCCACTGTCGTGCTCGTCGACAAGGCGCACTGCGGGTCGAGCGGGCCGACCGCGCACGGCGCGATCGCGCTGTGGCACATCCCGCCCGGTCCGGCGCGGGATGAGGCGGTGCGGCGCGCGCACGCGCACGGCGGCGGGCTGGGAGATCCGGACCTGATGCACCGCGTGCTCGAGGAGGCTCGTCAGCGGGTCGAGCACTCGGCCCGTTGGGGTGGTCGTATCGCCGGCGACCCGGCGGGCCCGGCACGGCGGCGGATGCATCTCGACGGCGCCCGCTATCTGCGGCGGATGCGCCGGGTGTTGCGAGAAGCCGGGGTGCGCGTACTCGACCATCATCCGGCATTGCAATTGCTGGTCGATCGTGACGGGGTGGTGGCAGGCGCAGGCGGACTGCGTGGGGACGACGGGTTCCGTCGCTGGACCGTGCGTGCTGGCGCGGTCGTGGTGGCCACAGGAGGCTGCGCCTTCCTGTCCGGTGCCGCGGGCACCGATGTGGACACCGGCGACGGTCTGTTGTTCGCCGTGGAAGCGGGCGCCGAGCTGTCCGGGATGGAATTCTCCTGCGCCTACAGCCTGCTCCCGCCGGGTAAGGCCGAACCGGCCGCACTCCGCGATTCCGTTTTGCGGTTCGCTCCCCTCTACGACGAATCCGGCGCCGAGTTGCCCGGCCACCGCTCGGCGGCGCTCGCGGCCATCGCCGATGGTCAGCGGGTGTTCGCTGCTCTGGACGACGTGCCGGTCGCCTTCCGGCCGCCGCGTCGGGGCCCCGGCCGCGCCGAGCGCGTGCCGTTGCGGGCCGTGCTGGAGGGCACCGTGCGCGGCACCGGAGGACTGCGCGTCACCGGCCCGGATTGCGCGACGACCGTCGCGGGCCTGTTCGCCGCGGGCGATGTAGTCAGTCGCGAGGCGATCACCGGGGCGGTCAGCGGATCCGGCGGTCTGAGCGGGGCATGGGCGATCGCGTCGGGCGCGTGGGCGGGCACTGCCGCGGCGAAGTTCGCGCGGACATCGGATCGCCGCGCCCCGGCGCGCGAAGTGCCGGGAGCCGGGCTGAACGCTGTGGCGCGGATCGACCCGCGAGCGGTGGTAGGCCTCGTCCAGGAGCACACCTTGCCGTTACGGCGCAGCTACTGGCGCAGCGCGGGCAGTCTGCGCGACAGCATCGGCGAACTCGACGGGATGTGGCCCGGCGCGGAATTCGACCTCGGCGGCAGCGGTGTGGACCTGCTGCGCGCGCGACAGGCCGCCGCGCTGCTCGCGGTGGCGCGCTGGACGAAATACAGCGCGCTGCTGCGCACGGAGAGCCGTGGCATGCACCGGCGGACCGATCATCCCGGCGCCTCCGACACCTGGCGGATGCGGCTGATGTCGGGTGGCGTGCGCAGCGTGTGGGTGCGCCCGGACGCGCCGCCGAGCATGCCGGAGCAGCCCCGCGATATCGTCGCATGAGCTTCGCCCGCGGCGCGGTGACCGCGCACGCCTGCCGGCCGCGCGGGACTCACACCGGCGGTGCAGCGAGCAGTGCGATCGCTCACCACGCCGGGCTCGGAAACGGGGAGTTTCCGCTTACCTGAGGGTAATTCCCGCCTCATACCGTTGGGTGATGGAGCGCGACACGGCCCAGGGGGTAACCGGTTTGGCAACTTGCCCACCGGGCTGGCAGAATGTGTCGGATTCCTTGCCTCCGCCACCGCCGGGTGAGGGAATCACGGAGGTCTCCGCCTCGCCGACGTACCGTCGCGACCCGCGAGATCACACCGCATGTTCTGTCCGGGCGCACCCGTCCGGTTTCTGTTTCGCGGATCAGTGCCGCGCCCGCCATCGAGATACCGGCAAGTCGTGTTCGCTCGCTCGCATCCGTCTCGAAACATACCGGTCAGCGCACTCGATGAGCGTAGTGAAACGACTTATACCCATTACCCGGTGGTAACCGTCCCCCGGTTTAGCCCGACCTGAGCAGGAGTGAAATCGTGTCACCTGTGACTGATGCACCGAATTCCACCGCAAGCCTGTCCGAAATCACAAACGACGAAATCTTCGCGGGACATCTCGGCGGCAAGCTCTCGGTCGAACTCAGTGCGCCGCTGGAGACCCAGCGTGATCTGTCGATCGCCTACACCCCGGGCGTCGCCCAGGTCAGCCGCGCGATCGCGGAGGACGAAGCGCTGGCCAAGCGCTACACCTGGACCGATCGGCTCGTGGTCGTGGTCAGCGACGGCACCGCGGTGCTCGGCCTCGGCGACATCGGCCCGCGCGCCTCGCTGCCGGTGATGGAGGGCAAGGCGGCGCTGTTCAAGAAGTTCGCCGGCCTGGATTCGATCCCGATCGTGTTGGACACCAAGGACGTCGACGCGATCGTCGAGACGCTGATCCTGCTGCGCCCGAGCTTCGGTGCGGTGAACCTGGAGGACATCTCCGCGCCGCGCTGCTTCGAGATCGAGAAGCGCGTCATCGAGGCGCTCGACTGCCCGGTGATGCACGACGACCAGCACGGCACCGCCATCGTGGTGCTCGCGGCGCTCAACGGCGCGGCCAAGGTGCAGGGCCGCGGCATCGAGGGCCTGAAGGTCGTGGTCTCCGGCGCGGGCGCGGCCGGTGTCGCGTGCACCAACATCCTGCTCGCCGCCGGTGTCCGCGATGTCACCGTGCTCGATTCGAAGGGCATCGTCAACCGGGAGCGCGGCGACCTCAACGAGGTGAAGGCCGAGCTGGCCACCCGCACCAACCCGCGCGGCCTCACCGGCGGCGCGGCCGAGGCGCTCGCGGGCGCCGACGTGTTCCTCGGCCTGTCCGCCGGTCTGATCGCCGAGGAGCTGATCGCGTCGATGGCGCCGGAGTCGATCGTGTTCGCGATGTCGAACCCGGACCCGGAGATCCACCCCGAGGTGGCGCGCAAGTACGCCGCGATCGTGGCCACCGGCCGCAGCGATTTCCCGAACCAGATCAACAACGTGCTGGCGTTCCCCGGCGTCTTCAAGGGCGCACTGGACGCGGGCGCCCGGCGGATCACCGAGGGCATGAAGATCGCCGCCGCCGACGCCATTCTCAGCGTCGTCGCCGACGAACTGGGCCCGGACAAGATCGTGCCCAGCCCGCTGGACCCGCGGGTCGCCCCGGCCGTCGCCGAAGCGGTCGCCGCGGCTGCCCGCGCCGAGGGCGTCGCGTAACGCGGAATTTCCCCGCACCGACAAGGACGCCCCGTTCACACGAACGGGGCGTCTTCGTCATGGGAACCGTTCTCAGAGCTCAGCCGGTGGTCGGCAACTCGGCAGCGGGTGCGCCCATGGTGCGTGGCGCGCGGCGCAGTCGGTCCACACCCGGCGCGCTCGCCCACACCGCGAACGCGAGCAGGCCGTCGAGCACCATCGCCAGCAGCGCCACCAGCAGCGCACCCACCAGAACCCGGTCGTACCGGTAGAGACTGATGCCGTCGAAGATGTACCGGCCCAGTCCGCCGAGGTTGACGTAGGCGGCGATCGTCGCGGTGGCCACCACCTGGAGTGTCGCACCGCGCAACCCGGTGAGCAGGATGGGCAGCGCGTTGGGCACCTCCACCCGGAACAGGATCTGCCGCTCGGTCATGCCCATGGCGCGTGAGGCGTCCACGACGTCGGGGGGAACATTCGCGATTCCGGCGTACGCGCCCGCGAGCAGCGGCGGAATGCCGACCGTCACCAAGGCGAGCAGCGGCGGGATCAAGCCGAGGCCGAGCAGCAGCACCAGGAACGTCAGCAAGCCGAGGGTCGGCAGCGCGCGCATGGCGTTGGCGAATCCGACCAGCACCGCCGCCCCGCGCCGGGTGTGGCCGATGATCAGGCCGAGCGGTATCGCGATCATCGCCGAGACGGCGATCGTCAGCAAGCTGTACCAAAGGTGCTGCCCGATGCGGGTCCCGATGCCGGACGGTCCACTCCAGTTGGCGCCGTCCGTGATGTAGTGCCAGGCGTCCAGGAACAGATTCATGTGGCAGCGCCTTCCGCCTTCGCCGTCCTGGTATCCGCGCGCACCCACGGCGTCGCCCAGCGGCCCAGCGCGTACACCACCCGGTCGGCGACCAGCGCGAGGGCGAGCGTCACGATGATGCCCGCGATGATCTCGTCCGGGTAGTCGCGCTGGTAGCCCTGGGTGAACAGCTTGCCGAGCCCGCCCACACCGATCAGCGCGCCGACCGACACCATCGCGATATTGGTCACCAGCACCACCCGCAGGCTCGCTACGAAGACCGGGACGGCCAGCGGCATGTCCACGGTGAGTGTGCGGCGCAGCGGGCCGTAGCCGACGGCGTCGGCCGCGTCGAGCACGGTGGCGGGCACCGAATCCAGGGCGGCCGGGACCACGATCACCAGCAGCGCCGTGGAATAGATGGTGAGCGCGATCACCACGTTCAGCGGATCGATGGCCGAGATGCCCACCAGCGGAGGAATGATCACCAGCAGTGCCAGCGAGGGAACGGTGTAGGCCAGGCTCGCGGCCGTCACCGTGACCCGCCGCAGCCACGACACCTGCCGCACCAGCGCGCCGGCCGGAATCGCGATCGCCAACGCGGGCAACAGCGGCATCAGCGCGAGAAAGAGATGGGTCGCGGTGAATCCCGTGATCTCCGAGTAATTCTCGACGAGATATCTCATGGCCGCCTATCGCACCTGTTCACCGAAGAAGTGCCGGTTGCGTTCGGCGTCCTCCCGCGCACGCTGGCCGGCCAGTTGCTCGAGCACCTCGGTGGCCAGCACGCCGCCACGCACGGCGCCCGACTCGTCCACGGCGACGCCGGTTCCCGACGGCGAGGAGATCGCGGCGTCCAGCGCCTGGCGCAGGTCCCCGGACGGGGTGAACAGCGAGCCACCCGCCGACATGCAATCGGCCAGTGCGCGGCCCGCGCGGAAACCCTCGACCCCGGTGACGTCCATCCAGCCGACCGGCTTGTTCACCGCGTCCACCACCAGCACCCATTCGCCCGCGTCCAGCCGCAAGTCCTTCACCTCGTCCACCACGGCCGTGCGGATCTCGTGCAACGGAACGTCGTGCGCGGCCCGGAAGGACAACCCGCGATAGCCGCGGTCGCGGCCGACGAAATCGGCGACGAAATCGGTAGCGGGCTGAGCGAGTACGCGCTGCGGTGGGTCGTACTGCTGGAGCACTCCGCCGCGGCCGAACACCGCCACCCGATCGCCGAGCGTGATCGCCTCATCGATGTCATGCGTGACGAACACGATGGTCTTGTGTAAATCGGCCTGCAGCCGTTGCATTTCGACCTGCAATTCGGCGCGCACCACCGGGTCGACGGCGCTGAACGGCTCGTCCATCAGGAGGATCGGCGGGTCCGCGGCCAGCGCACGGGCCACGCCGACGCGTTGCTGCTGGCCACCCGACAGCTGTGCCGGATACCGCTGGGCCAGTGAGCGGTCCAGGCCGACCCGGTCGAGCACGTCGAGCGCGGCGGCGCGGGCGGCGCGCCGGGAGTCGCCGCGTAGCACCGGAACGGTCGCGACATTGTCGACCACCGTCCGGTGCGGCAGTAGGCCGCCGCTCTGGATGACGTACCCGATCCCGAGGCGGAGCCGGACCGGATCGACTGACGAAATATCTTGCCCGGCAACGGTGATCGTCCCGGAACTCGGCACGATCATACGGTTGATCATGCGCATCGAGGTCGTCTTCCCACATCCGGAAGGGCCGACGAACACGGTGAACGACCCGGATTCGATGTGCAGATCCAAGTCGGTGACGGCGTGAGTGCCGTCCGGATAGGTTTTGGTGATACCGGAGAATTCGATATCGGACAACAGATTCTCCCTGCCTAGCCCACCGGCTTGTTCAGCCCTTTGGCGGCGACCCAGGCCGCGGCGGCGGCCTTGGGCTCGGTCTTGCCCGCACCGGAGACGCTCTCGTTCAGCTTGATCAATTCGTCGGTGGTCAGTTGCGCCGACACCGCGTTCAGCACCGCGAGCACTTTGTCCGACTTCTTGCCGGCGTTGAGCAGCGGCACCACGTTCTGCGCGGGAAAATTGTGCTTCGGGTCGCGCAGCGCCACGAGATCGTTCTGCGCGATGGCCGGTGACGTGGTGAAGATATTGGCGGCGGTCACCTTGCCTTCGACCAGCGCGCGCACTGTGGCGGGACCGCCGCCGTCTGCGATCGGCACGAAATTCTGGGCCGCGATATCGAGGTCGTAATTCTTCTTCAGGCCGGGTAATCCGCCCGCTCGCTCCTGGAATTCGGCGGGCGCGCCGAATTTCACCTCGGTCGAGTGCGCGGCCAGGTCCGCGATGGTGCTCAGGTTCCAGCGCTGCGCGGTGGTACGGGTGACCACGACGGCGTCCGAATCCTCGCCCGGCGCGGGCGTGCCGATCGCGAGATCGGCACCGAGGGCCTTGCCGAGAGCGCTCTCCACGTCGGCGGCGCTGGTGGCGGTGGCCTTCTTGTCCAGGTATTGCAGAAGATTGCCGGTGTACTCCGGGATCACCGAGATGGCGCACTGCCGCAATGCCGGAATGTAGGCTTCGCGGCTGCCGATATTCAGCTTGGTCTCCACGGTGAAGCCGTTGACGCGCAACACCTCCGCGTACACGTCGGCGACGGTCTCGGACTCCGGGAAATTCGCCGAACCGACGATCAATCCGTCGCCCGAACAGCTACCGCCAGTGGCGAGTGGATCGGAATTGCCACAAGCCGACAAGATCAGCGCGGCGGCTGGAACGGCTGCGGCGGCGAGGGCGCGGGCGGCACGGAGCGTGCCGCGCACGGCGGGCCGCCGACGCACGGCGGCGTCGGGGGTGCGGGTGGATTTCACGAGAGTCCTTCCGACAGGACGGCGGGCGCGGTCTCGGCACCGAACGGCCGCCGGTACATTCTGGGTGTCCATACTGCCCGCCTCCGGGTTTTCCCGTTGGCTGTGTCGATTCGTCGGAGGGTTGGTGTCGCCGCATGGTGTTGGCCGCGTCACAGCGGGTGCTGGCTCGATTGCTGGTCGTCGCTTCGGTCGCCTTGGCCGTATCCTGCGGGAACGACGAGCCTGCGCCGTCGATCACCGTCGCCGCGGGGGATTCGATCGAGTCCTCGGTGCTCGCCGAGATCTACGCGGGCGCACTGGCGCGGACCGGCGCGCGCACCGCGGTCGCCCCGGGGCTGGGCAACCGCGCGGACTACCTCGCGGCGCTCGACGCCGACCGGGTTCAAGTGGTCGGCGAGCACACCGGGGCATTGCTGGCCCACTTCGATGAACACGCGGCGGTTCGGTTGCCGAAAGAGGTGGCGAAGGCGGTGAGCGCCGCGCTGCCCGAAGGGCTGGTGGTCTCCGACCTCGCGGAGGGGACCGATCTGCGGCCGCGAGTGCTGCTCACCGCGCAGGCGGCTGCCCAGGACAAGGTGCGCACGGTGAGCGATCTCGCGCCGCGCTGCGGCGAGCTGACCGTCGGCGTGGCGACCACGCCCGGCCTGCTGTCCTCGGCCCGGCGCGATCGCGTCGACGGATGCGACTTCGCGGCCACCGTGGCTTTCCCGGATCCGGGTGCGTTGCGAAAAGCATTGCTGGACGGCAAGGTACAAGTCGGTTTGCTCGGTGGCCCCCCTGAGCTGGCGCCAGGCGCGACCGACGGATTGACCGTGCTGTCCGACGACGACTACGCCGTGCGAGCCGAGAACGTGCTGCCACTGTTCCGCAAAGGCCTGCTCGATCAGCGGCAGATCAAGAAGCTGAACTACGTCGCGGGCGAGCTGACGACCGACGAGTTGGCGGACATGATCCGGACCGTCCGGGACGACGGCGCCGCACCGGGTGATGTCGCGCGTGCTTGGTTGGACGAGCACTCCTTGTAGTCGCGGGTGTTCCGGCCCGAGAGGCCATCGAGAACCTCGCGTCTCGATGGCCTCTCGTCGTGTATCCGCGAGGTGATCGGGAACGCGATACGTGAGGCCGGGGATTGTGTGGCTCATCACGGGTGTATCCGTCTTGTCCGCGGACTGCTCCGGGCCGTATATTCCGCATGGAATATTTAGCGTGGAGCATGTCACCTCCCGGCGGTAGCGTGCCGGACGGCGACAGGTTCGCGGCGTCGGTGGCCGAGGGCCGCGACGATTCGGCAACGGAGGTGACCACCACATGGGGCACGAGCAGGCGCATTCACCGGTGACGCCGCTGGCGATCGCCGTGCTCGCGCTGCTCGAGGAACGGCCCATGCATCCGTACGAGATGTTCCAGACGCTGATCGCCCGCCGGGAGGACAAGCTCGTCAAGGTGCGGCCCGGCTCGCTGTATCACACCGTGTCCCGACTGGCCGACCAAGAGTTGGTCCGCGCCGAAGGCGTCGACCGGGCCGGTAACCGGCCCGAACGCACCACCTACCGGATCACCGCGCGCGGCAGGGACGCGCTGCGCAACCGGATCGCCGAGATCGTGCGGCGTCCCGTCCCGGAGTATCCGATCTTTCCGGTGGCGCTGGGAGAATTGCACAATCTGCCCAAGCCGGAGGCGCTCGCGCTGCTGCGCGAACGAATCGGGGTACTGGAAACCGAACTGGCCGACACCGACATGCTGAGTGCGTGGGCCGAGGAGCACGCCGTCCCCCGCCGCTACTGGATCGCGCTGCCCTATCTGCGGGCAATGCTCGTCGCCGAACTCGCATGGGTCGAGGAGTTCACCGCCGAATTGGTTAGCGGCGCATTCGAGTGGGAGAACCTCGACCCCGTGACCGGGGCCCGCTCCGCCTGCGACGGCGCCGAGTCGGCCGCCGGCTCCGCGGTGTCGCCGCCTGCGCCACCCGGCGCCGTGGCGAACCCTGTCTCGAGCTCTTCGAATAATCCGAGTTAGGAACGAATTAGATGTCCCCACAACGCAATCCGTGGCCGGCGCTGCTAGCGTTGGTCGTCGGCTTCTTCATGATCCTGCTGGACATGACGATCGTCGCGGTCGCCAATCCCGCGATCATGACCAGCCTGCACGCCGATATCTCGCAGGTGATCTGGGTGACCAGCGCTTACCTGCTCACCTACGCGGTCCCGCTGCTGGTCACCGGACGGCTGGGTGACAGATTCGGCCCCAAGAACATTTATCTGATCGGCTTGGCGGTCTTCACCGCGGCGTCGCTGTGGTGCGGCTTGGCCGGCAGCATCGGCATGCTGATCGCGGCCCGCGCCGCGCAGGGCGTCGGCGCCGCGCTGATGACGCCGCAGACCATGGCCGTGATCACCAGGACCTTTCCGCCGGACCGGCGCGGCGCCGCCATGGGCCTGTGGGGTGGCGTCGCGGGATTGGCGACGCTGGTCGGCCCGATCCTCGGCGGTGTGTTGGTGGACGGTCTCGGCTGGGAGTGGATCTTCATCGTGAACGTCCCGGTCGGTGTCGTCGCCTTCGCGCTGGCTGTCTGGCTGGTGCCCGCGCTGCCGACCCACGAGCACAAGTTCGACATCCCCGGTGTGCTGCTCAGCGGCGTCGGCATGTTCCTGCTGGTGTTCGGCATCCAGGAGGGCAACAGCTACGACTGGTCGTTGCGTATCTGGTTGCTGATCGGCGCGGGCATCGTGGTGCTCGCGGTGTTCCTGGTCAATCAAGCCAGGATCAAGGGGGAGCCGTTGCTGCCGCTGAGCCTGTTCCGGGACCGCAACTTCGCGCTGTCCAATGCCGCGATCGCGGCGATGGGCGCGGCGGTGACCTCCCTGATGGTGCCGACGTACTTCTATTTGCAGGCCGTGCGGGAGTTGTCGCCGACGAAGTCGGCGCTGGTCTTCGCGCCCATGGCGATCGTGACCGGTTTCTCGGCCCCGCTGATCGGCAAGTTCGCCGACCGCTTGCACCCGCGGATCGTGCCCACCGTCGGCTTCGGCTTGTTCGCGCTGTCGGTGTTCTGGTTCGCGGCCCTGATGGATCCGAACTCGTCGCTGGCTTGGTTCCTGGTGGCCGCGGCGCTGGCGGGCTTCGCCAACGCCTGCATCTGGGCGCCGCTGGCGTCCACCGCCACCCACAACCTGCCGGTCCTGCAGGCCGGTGCGGGCGCCGGCGTCTACAACACGACTCGCCAAGTGGGCTCGGTGCTCGGCAGCGCGGCGATCAGCGCGCTGGTGGCGGCCAGGATGACGGCGAACGGACTGGGCGGTGGTCAGGTCGCCGAAGGCGGCGCGGGCCAGGGCCCGATCCCGGAGTTCGTCGAGGACTCCTTCAGCACCGCGCTGAGCCAGTCCACCCTGCTCCCTTCCGCCATCCTGCTCATCGGCGTCGCCGCCTCGGTTCTGTTCATCCGCCACGGCAAATCGGCCGCCCCCGGCGCACCGGTCGCGGCGGAACCGGTCAAGGTCGACCTCAGCAGCTGACCCCGCGGTGATGCCCGCCCCGGTCGACGTCTCCGGGCGGGCATCAGCGTGCTCGATGCGCTTGCTATGCACGACCATCCGAAAGTCGAGTCAACCTACGCTGAACGTGACCGAGGGGTAACCGGTTGCGCCGTCGGGGATCACATCGCGGCGTTCGGCGGTTTGGGTTTCGCCGACGCCGTCGGTGGCACGGGCGCGGATGGTGTGTGGGCCGGAGGTGGCGTCCCAGTCGAAAACCCATTGGCGCCAGGTGTCGATGGACTGTTCTTCGGAAAGGCGGGCCTGCTGCCAGGGGCCGTTGTCGATCTGGACTTCCACCGCGCGGATGCCGCGATGCTGGGCCCACGCCACACCGGCGATGGGGACGCGGCCGGGTTGGAGGCGGCCGCGGGCGCGCGGAGTGTCGATGCGGGTGCCGGTCTTGATCGGGCCGAGGGCCGACCAGCCGCGGCGGGTCCAGTACGCGGTGGCGCGATCGAAGCGGGTGACTTCCAGTTCGGTCACCCACTTGGTGGCCGAGACGTACCCGTAGAGGCCGGGCACGACCAGCCGGGCCGGGTAACCGTGCTGCACCGGAAGGGGTTCGCCGTTCATACCGATGGCGAGCAGGGCGTCGCGTCCGTCGGTGAGCACCGCCAGCGGAGTGCCCGCGGTCCAACCGTCGGCGCTGCGTGAGAGCACCATGTCCGCGTCGGGGTGCGGTCGGGCTTCGGCCAGCAGCTGATCCACGCGGTAGCCGAGCCAGCGCGCGTTGCCGATCAGGTCGCCGCCGACCGGATTCGACACACAGGCCAGCGTGACCAGATGTTCCTCCGCCGGACGACTCGCCAGATCCGCCCAGCTGAGCCGGATCTCGCGGTCGACCATGCCGTGGATGCGCAGCGACCAGCCGTCCTTGGACACTTGCGGCACGATCAGCGCGGTGTCGATGCGGTAGAAGTCGTCGTTCGGGGTCAGATAAGACGTGAGCCCGGGTACGCGGAGATCGACGCCGGGCGCGACCGGCTCGGCCGGGGCGGACGGCTCCGGCAGCTGCACCGCGGCGCGCTCGCCGGATACGTCGCTGTGGCGGGCACCGAGCACGCGCCCGCCGACCCCGGTGACTACGGCCAATCCGCCGACCACCAGCAGACCCTGCAAGACCTGCCTGCGCTCGGGGGCCGGGGACCGGTTGGTGTCGGCCACCGGCGCGGATGGCCCCGGCGGTATTCCCGGCACATCCTGACGCGAACCGCTGCCCGCGCCGGCCTCTACTGCGGCGTCGGACGTCTCGCCGATATCGGACGCAGGCCGGGAGCTGCCTCGAGTTGCGCCACCCGTGGTGGACGCCGACCCATCGGTCGCGGTCGGGACCTCGGGATCGCCGGTCGGCAGCGTCGCACCGGTTCGACTGTCGGCAGAGGACTTCTCGACGGCCGCATCGATGCGACGGGTCAGCGCCCGCAGCGCATAGATCCCCACGGCAACGCCGACGACCGTCGGCAACGCGGCGAACAGACCGATACGCGTCACCGCCACCCATGCCGTGACCACCCCGAACACCACGAACAACCATGAACCGGCGGCACGGCCGGTCCGCTCGATCGCCCCGGCGAGTCCGGCGACCAGCACGGCGATCACGCCCATGATCAGGTACAGCGCGACCTTGTCGTCGGTGCCGAAGGTGGTGATGGCCCATTCACGCAACCCGTCGGGCGTGTGGTCGACCACGCCCGATCCGAGGACGTGCAGCGGCGCGCTGCCGGGGTCCGGAACAGCCGCGAGGAGTTCGGCCACGCCCAGCGTCAGGCCTGCCGAGACCATCCCGGCCGGCACGCGCAGTCGCAGATCGGCCATGGCATCGAGACTACTGCCGGTGGGCCGCCGCAACCGCTGACCCGGTCGGCCACCGGCGTCGATGTTCGATCGCCGACGAGCCCTCGACCCGGACGAATTCGGTCGCGTTTGCGGCGCGTGCTTCGTCGAGGTGGCCGGGCACTGTTCGGCGTGGACGAGCCGGGACATGCGAAAGGCGCTGTCGGCGAACAGTTCGCGGACAGCGCCTCGCAGCGATCAGCTCAGTTGTAGATGCTCGCTACATCGTCGGCGTGCTGCTTCATCACGACCGCGCGCTTGAGCGACATCTTCGGGGTGAGTTCGCCGGTCTCCTGGGTCCAATCGATGGTCAGCAGACGGATCTTCTTGATCTGCTCGGCGTGCGAGACCTTCTTGTTGGTCTCGGCCACCGCCGCGTCCACCTCGGCGATCAGATCGGGGTTCTCGATCAGCTTCTCGATCGGGGTGTCGGCTGGCAGGTTGTTGCGTTCCTTCCAGCCGGGCAGCGACTCCGGGTCCAGCGTGAGCAGCGCGCCGATGAACGGCTGGCCGTCGCCGACCACCATCACCTGGCTGATCAGCGGGTGCGCCCGCAGCGAGTCCTCCAGCAGCGCGGGGGAGACGTTCTTGCCACCGGCGGTGACGATGATCTCCTTCTTGCGGCCGGTGATGGTGATGAAGCCGTCGCCGTCGATGGCGCCGAGGTCGCCGGTCTTGAACCAGCCGTCCTCGAACGCGTCCTCGGTAGCGTCCGCGTTGCCCCAGTAGCCGCTGAACACGACCGAGCCGCGCAGCAGCAACTCGCCGTCCTCGGCGATCTTGGCGGCGTGACCCTCGATCGGGCGGCCGACCGAGCCGACCCGGATCTGCTCCGGAGTGTTGACCGCGATGGCCGCGGTGGTTTCGGTGAGACCGTAACCCTCGTAGATGGTCACGCCGACGCCGCGGAAGAAGTGACCCAGCCGCGCGCCGAGCGGACCGCCGCCGGAGACGGCCGCCTCGCACTGACCGCCGAGGGCAGCGCGCAGCTTGCTGTAGACCAGCTTGTCGAACAGCGCGTGCTTCAGCTTCAGGGCGATGCCAGGTCCGCCGTTGTCGAGCGCCTCGCTCCACGCGATCGCGGTATCGGCGGCGGCGTCGAAGATCTTGCCCTTGCCGCCGTCGTGCGCCTTCTGCTTGGCGCTGTTGAACACCTTCTCGAACACTCGCGGCACCGAGAGGATGAAGTGCGGCCGGTAGCTGCCGAACTGCTCGACCAGGGTGGACCAGTCGGCGGTGTGCGCGACGATCACCTTGGCGTCGAACGCGGCCAGCGCGACGGCGCGGGCGAAGACGTGCGCCAGCGGCAGGAACATGAGGGTCTTCTTGCCCTCGGTGACGTACTTGGTCAGCGCGATCCGGTCGGACGCGGACTCCGCGTACAGGTTCGCGTGGGTCAGCATGACGCCCTTGGGGCGGCCCGTGGTGCCCGAGGTGTAGATCAGGGTGGCGGGCGACTGCGCGCCGACCTGGGCGCGACGCTCGTGCACGGCTTGATCGTCCAGCTCGGCGCCGCGGGTGGACAGCTCGTCCAGCGCGCCCTTATCGATCTGCAGGGTCTCCCGCAGGTCCGGCAGCGACCCGGACTCGATCTCGTCGATCACCTTGCGGTGCTTGTCGCTGTCCAGGATCAGCAGCTTGGTGGCCGAGTCCTGCAGGATCCACTTGGCCTGCTCGGCGGCGGAACTGTCGTAGATCGCCACGGTGCAGCCGCCCGCGGCCCAGATGGCGAAATCGAGGACGGCCCACTCGTAGCGAGTGGGAGCCATGATGGCGACGCGATCGCCGAGTTCGAGCCCCGAAGCGATCAGGCCTTTCGCCACGCCGGTGACGGTTTCCGCGAACTCCGCGGCGGTGACATCCCGCCAGCCGCCACTGCCGTTCGGCACGTTGAACAGCACCGTGTCCGGTGACTGCTCGGCGTGGCGGAAGACGTTGTCGGAATTGTTCGCGTCATCCGGAATGGTGTAGGAAGCCGGGACTTCGAACTCTCGCATCAGTGCCCTTCCACGTGGGTTTACTCGCCAGTAATCTACGACACCTGCGGGAGGGTCGTGAGGTCGACCACCGCCAATCGCCTCCGTACATCACCGCAGGCCGGGGACCCGCTCGGGTTTCATCCTAGTTCGCGCAGGTCCGCCGGTTGAATGGCTTCGCGCAGGAACTCGGCGAGTTCGCGCAGCGCGGCGGCCGCGGGCGCGGCCAGCGCGGCCTGCAGCTGAGCGACGTGCCACAAGCCCTTGCTCTCGGTGAAGCGGACGTGTACACCCGCCTCGCGCAGGGCAGCGACCAGTGCGACGCACTGGTGGTGTAACAGCTCGCTGACGTCCACCTGCACGTAGGTGGGCGGTAGGCCGCGCAGTTCGCCGGTCAGCGGAGCGTACGCCGGGTCTGCCGCGTCACCGCCGCCCAGGTAAGCGGCCGCGCAGGCGCGCGACCAGGGCTTGTTGATCACCAGATCGCGTTCCCGCCGCGGGATCTCGTTGGGATCGGCCCAGGGGGCGATCAAGCCGAGCGCGGCCGGGGTCTGCCCGTGCCGGGCGATCAGCCGTTGCGCGAGCGCCAGCGACAGACCGCCGCCTGCCGAATCGCCGGAGACGGCGATCCGGCCCGGCTGGAATCCTTCGTTCGCCACGAGTTCGAGGAAGGCGGCCTCGGCGTCGTCCAGCGCCGCGGGGAACGGGTGTTCCGGCGCGAGGCGGTAGTCCAGCACATAGACCGCGTAACCGGTGTCTCGCGCCAGCCGGGCCGCCAGTGAGCGGTGCGTCGCCAGGGAACCGACCGCGTAGCCGCCCCCGTGCAGGTAGAGGACGGCGCCGTCGTCGGCGGTGTCCGCGAAGCCGATCCGCTCGGCGGGCCTGCCGCCCAGCCGCAGCGGCCGCACGACGGCGTCCGCGGGCAGCAGCTGCGCCCGCGAACTCACGTCGAGCAGCCTGCGCTGCACGGCGAAGGGCAACCGCTTGTTCAGCGTCACTCGGAAAATCGGATTCAGTACCGCCCGCGCGAGGGGCAGCGGAAGGTTGATGTCCCGCATCGTCGTCTCTCGAATCTCGGGCTCAGGGCAGGAAGCGGCGCTCGACGTTGGCGGCGATCCGCTGGTACCCCGACGCGGTCACCCGGACGAACAGATCCAGCAGCTTCGCCTCCCAGCCGATCAGCACGCGGCCGTGCCCCTTGCGCACGCCCTCGGTGATGGTCTGCGCCGCCATCTCGGGGGTGTGGATGGCCAGCTTCTTGTCGAACATCGAGGCGGCCGACTTGCTGTCGATGCCTTCGGCGTAGGTGGCGTTGCGCGCGACCGCGGTCTTGATACCACCGGGATGCACGCAGGTGACCTGCACCGGATGCCGCGCGACGAGCATCTCCTGGCGCAGCGACTCGGTGAAGCCGCGCACCGCGAACTTCGCCGAGTTGTAGGCGCTCTGGCCGGGGATCGCGATCAGGCCGAAGAGGCTCGACACGTTGACGATGTGGCCGTCGCCGGACTCGATCACCATCGGCAGGAACGCCTTGGTGCCGTTGACGACGCCCCAGAAATCGACGTCCATCACGCGCTCGAAGTCCTTGTACTCCGAGCGGATGATTTCGCCGTGGTGGGCGATGCCGGCGTTGTTGTAGACCTGGTGCACGGTGCCGAAGTGGGCTTTCACCGCGTCGGCGTACAGGATCACCGCTTCGCGTTCGACCACGTTCAGCCGGTCGGACTTGACCTGCGCGCCGAGCTGCTCGCAGCGGCGGGTGGTCTCGGCGAGGCCTTCGACATCGATATCCGACAGGGCCAGCTTGGCGCCGCGCCGGGCCAGATTCACCGCCAGCGCACGACCGATCCCGGAGCCCGCTCCGGTGATCACACAAACCTTGTTCTTGAAGTAAGCGTCACTGCTCACGATGCCACTGCTTTCACATCGGTTCGGGAAATGGAGATGTCGTACGCCGCCACGTCGAATGTTCTGGTCAGCCTACGGAATTCGAAAGTGAAGTCCGGCCACAGCGTGGTGTTGTTGCCGTGCTTGTCCAGGTACCAGCTCGAGCACCCGCCGGTCAGCCAGACGCTGCCCGCCAGCTTCGCCTGCAGATCCTTGTTGTAGGCATCCTGCACGTCGCGGCGCACTTCCACGGTACGCAGGTCGAGGCGGTCGACGGTAGCCAGTGCGTCGGCGATGTAGTTGATCTGCGATTCGATCATGTACACCATCGAGGTGTGCCCGAGGCCGACGTTCGGGCCGAGCAGGAAGAACATATTGGGGAAGTTTGCGACCGAGGAGCCCTTGTAGCCCTGCTGACCGATCTCGTCGAACACCTCCGACAGCGTGCGGCCGTCGCGGCCGGTGATCGTGTCGTAGACCGGCGAGTCGGTGACGTGGAAACCGGTCGCCACGATCAGTGCGTCGATCTCGCGTTCGGTGCCGTCCTCGGTGACGATCGAGTTCGCGCGCACCTCGGCGATGCCGTCGGTGACCACGTCGACGTTGGGACGTGACAGCGCGGGGTAGTAGTCGTTCGAGATCAGCATGCGCTTGCAGCCGATCCGGAAGTTCGGCGTGACCTTGGCGCGCAACTGCGGATCGCGGATCTCGTAGCGAAGTTTGGCCTTCGCGATCGCCTCGAACAGCCGCATCAGGGCGGGAACCTTGGCCAGACCGACGACCTGGGTCTCGCGCGCGGCGTAGATCGCCGCGCGGGATAGTCGCTGCAGGCCCGGCACGTGCTTGAAGGCGAGTCGCTCGGCCTTCGTGTACGGACGGTCCAGACGCGGCAGCAGCCACGGCGCGGTGCGCTGGTAGACGTCCAGGTGGCCGACCTTCGGGGCGATGGCGGGCACGATCTGGATGGCCGAGGCGCCGGTGCCGATGATGGCGACCCGTTTGCCGGTGAGATCGGCGTCGTGGTTCCAGCGGGCGGAGTGGAAGATCTCGCCTTCGAACTCGTTGATGCCTTTGATGTCCGGCAGCGCGGGTTCGCACAGCGCGCCGACCGCCGAGACCACCGTGTCGGCGGTGAAGCTGCCCTTGCTCGACTCGATCTCCCACAGCGCGGTCTCGTTGTTCCAGCGGGCGCTGGTCACGTCGCAGTCGAAGATGTGCTTGTCGCGCACGTCGTAGCGCTGGGACACGTCCTGGATGTACCGCTGGATCTCGCCCTGCCGGGAGAACGACCGCGACCAGTCCGGGTTCAGGGCGAAAGAATACGAGTACAGATGCGACGGGACGTCGCAAGCCGCACCGGGGTAGGTGTTGTCGCGCCAGGTGCCGCCGACGTCGCTGCCGCGTTCCAGCACGAGAAAGTCGTTGCGACCCTCCTGGGTCAGCCGGATGGCCAGACCCAGACCCGCGAACCCGCTGCCGATGATGATCGTCTTGGCGTGGCGCGTGGGTCGGCCGGCGACAGCTTTGTCTGTAACCTTGCGACTCATGTAACGAAGCCTACGATGCTATTGAGCACGAGTCAACAGTGTATTGACTCCCGTTCAGTAGGATGTGTCGGTGACCAGAACTCAGTCGGACGCCCCCAAGCGCACGCGGCTCAGTCCCGACGAGCGCCGCGAGCAGCTGATCACCCTGGGCGCCAAGATGCTCGGCGAGCGTTCCATCGACGACATCTCCGTCAGCGAGATCGCCGCCCAAGCAGGCATCTCCCGAGGCCTGCTGTTCCACTACTTCCCGACCAAGCAGGACTTCCAGCTGGCGATCGTGCGACACGCCAATGCCGAACTGATCGAGCGCGTAATCCCGGACCGCTCGCTCGGTCTGTTCGAGATGCTGCGCGACTCCATCGAGCGCTACATCGAGTACGTCACCGAGAACCGCACGTCCTACCTCGCGCTGTTGCGTGGTCCGACCAGCGTCAGCCCCGAGCTGGCCCCGCTGGTCGATCAGACCCGCGACGCCATCATCGGCATCATCCTCGCCGAGACGCCGGTTCCGGTCGCCGATTCCGACCATCCCCGGCTCATGCTCGCCATGCGCGGGTGGATCGCGTTCGTCGAGGAATCCACGCTCACCTGGCTGCGCTCCGAACCCATCTCCCGTGCCGAGTTGATCGACCTGCTGGTCGAATCGTTGATCGCCATAGCGTTCTCGGTGGATCCGGCTCTGGCTTCGGCACTGCGGGGTTGACGAAGTTCCGGCTTGCTTCTGTCGGATTCGTCAGGTCGACGGTGTGGTCCGCCGGGATGATCGAGAAAGGCGACTGGATCCGCAGTGGCAGAGGAGCGAGTGCGTGGGTCGTCGAGGTATCGCTTGACGACATTCGGCTGCTCGGTCGAGCAACGTTCGGCGAGAGTGCTCTTACCAGGCGTCGATCTGCCGAAGGATACGGCGTTGAACTGCCGAAGTATGTGGTGTCGATCGGCCGAAGGATGTGCCGTCGATCTGCCGAAATAGCTGCCGATAGTCTGCCGAAGACGTCGGCGTGGAGCTGTTGGTGATGTCTGCGAGGGCTACGGAACGTCGGGCATCACGAAGGGAGAGTGCGCGCCCGGATGTAGCCCTAGCCCCAGTGGGACACGCTGCGTTCCTGCGGATCGTTTGAGGCGATACCGCTCGGCTTTGCGCCAGGCGGAATCCCTGTGGCGCTGCCCACACGCCGCACTCCGCATGCCCTTCTGCTGCCAATACCCTGCTGCTCCAGTGTCTTTCGATTTTGCCTTGGATATTCCGGCGCATACCGTTGGGCGGTCGATGGTGTGGGACGGCGATGGAGGCCGCCGATGTTGGTCATCAATGAACGAACGACGGCGCCGCGATCCGAACAGCGCGTGCTCGACTGGATGCGGAGTTGGACCGGCCAGTACGTCATTGTGGGACTCGCGATCTCGGGGTGTTACCTACCCGACCGCGAGCGCAGAGACGAAACGCAAGAAGCCGATCTGGTCGTGATCACCCCCAGAGCCGCGGTCGTCGTCGAGGTCAAGGGCACCGTCCCCGAGGCGACGAGCGGTGTCCTGTCGGTGCAGGCCAACGGCCGCTGGCGGCTGTCCGGCTACGCGGGCGACCCGATCCACGTGCGCGACCACGACAGCAGCCCGTTCGACCAGGTGACGAACAACGTCTTCAACTTGAAGGCGCTGGTGCGCAAGCACAACGCCGACGCCTTCGTTGACGGACTGATCGTCCTGGTGCCGCCCAAGGATTCGAACCTCACCCTGAACATCGAGTCACGCAGGCGTGGTTGCGCGGTGGTGCTGGGAGCCGGGCAAGCCGACCTGCGCGCGTGGTTCCACCGCACCGCGAGCCGCAAGCTCATCTGGACCGCCGAACGCACGCACGCCCTGCTCACCGATTTGAACCTGGGCGATCAGGTCACCGTCGACGACTTGGCAGCGGACGGGTTCCCGCCGGAGCAGAAGTTGCGGGCCGGGATGCTGGCGGCGCTGGAGAGTGTCACGCGGAAGGCTCCCGAGCTCGGGGGTGGGACGTCCAGCGAAGATTCCGGCACCGACGACGTGTCGGCTGGTTCGGACGCGCCACCGGTTTACGCCGCGCCCGAGCCGCACGACCTCGATCCGGATGCAGCGCTACTCAGCGAATCCGGCGCGACGCGAACCACCGAAAACGGTGACGAGGCAGATGAGGTTTATCAGCAGTTCCCGGAGGTAGATCAGTCGCCTGCGTCGCAGTCCGCGCTGCCTGCGCTGGAGCAAGCCGACGCCTCGGGAACCGTGGCCGCGCAGGAGCGCCCCGCCCGGGATGTCGAGGAGCACGAGGGCTCGGAGTTCGTGCCGTCGACGCGGCCCAGTGCCGACAGCGCACAGCGAGCCCAAGGGGCGTCGTCGACGGCTCGGCAGTCGCTCGAGTGCACGGATGTGCCAGGCGGCAGCCAGAAGGTGTCCGCGTCAGAGTCGCATTCCTCGCAGGCACTTGTCGCCGTAGCTGCGCAGGCGCAACCCGCCCAGACGGATCCCTTCGCGCCGGAATACCTCGCGCCGGAGCCCGAATCACATCCCGCACCGTCGGACCCGACAACTCATGCCGATCTGTACGCTCGGAAAGACGATCACCGGTCCGCATCGTCTCTTGCGGATGCGCCGCCGCTCGATTCCGATGTGCTTTCGGACGAGCACGCGCAGCCGCCTCGGTTCGAAGGCCGCCTCGCGGCGAAGCCCTCGCGGGAGGAACTCGCCGAGCCGTACGCCGATGCGACGGGACGTTTCACCACCGGATTCGGGCCGTCGACACGGCCCGCCACTGCCGAGTCCAACACGATGGAACCAACCGACTTCGAGTTCCCGCCCGGCGATGAGGAATTCGCTCCTGACGCGCGATCGGCGCCCGCACCGTCGTCCTTCACGGACAACTGGTCGTCGTGGATCGAGCCCGCCGCCGACCGGCCTCGGCGCCCACGTCCGGTGCAGGCGCCTCCGCCGAGCCGGCCCGCATCGTGGTCAACGCCCACCCCCGCACCCGAGCCACTGCGCCGACCCACGCCGACGGCTGTGCTCGAGCGCCGTCCACGGGTCCCGGTTCGCGAGCAGATAACCGCCCTGTCCGCGCGGATCCCCGGTCGCACCTCCGAGAAATCGAAGCCCCGCGGCCACCGCTCGCAACAGATCGCCGCGGTAGCTCTGATCGCGCTGGTCATCGGCACGATCTGGATACTGGCCGCCTCCTGCTCGACGCCCACCGGCGGCGCTGTGCAACCGACCCAAGCTCCTGTGCTCACCACCGAGGCGGTTCCCCCACCGCCGCCCGTCACGGAAACCCCGGCCCGCATGAACCTGCTGCCTTTGTGCACTCCGCGCACGCCGAAGTGCTGACGACGCAGGCGGGCATGCGGGGCCGTCCGTCCACCGCGTGACTCTGGAAGGATGCGGTGCCTGCATTCCCACACATGGCACCAGGCTCTGAGTTGCATTCTGATTGAATGGAATTGGCGGAAGCGTGATGTTGCTCGTAGCACCGATCTCTGGAAGGACGCGTGTTCACCACCACCGAATCCGAGCTGGAAGATCTCTACGCGGCCATCGAGGAATCCGCGCGGCTATGGAACGTGCCCTGCACTCGAGAAGCTGTCCGGCCCACTCTGACCGCGTACGGCGCGATGCTCACGCGTTCCGTGATCTCCCTCCGAGTGGTCACCGAGGCCCGCCGCTCGCGAGACCTCGACTACCGCTTCTTGACGCTGCCGAGCGACATCGACCCTTACGACATCGCCCTTTCCAACGAACTCATTTCCGAGACCGATCATCCGGTCGGCGCTCTGCTGGACCAGGTCCGGGAACGGTGCCCCATCCACAGCTACGGGATCGACATCGGTGTAGTCGGCGGCTTCAAGAAAATCTGGCCGTTCTTTCCCGCCGATGGCATGCAGAAGGTATCGGAGCTCGCCGAACTACCGTCCATGCCGCCCGGTCTCGCCGACCATGCCCGCATGTTCGCACGTCACGGCTTGGAGGACAAAGTCGGCTTGCTCGGTATCGACTACCACGACAAGACGATGAACGTGTACTTCCCCGGACTGTCGGCCGACTACTTCGAACCCCGCGCCATCCTGTCGCTGCACCGGGATGCCGGACTCCCGGACCCGAGCGATGACTTTCTCTCACTCACCGAGAAAGCATTCGATATCTACGCCACCATCAGCTGGGAATCTCCCCGGATCGAGCGCCTCTGCTTTCCGGTGGTAACACCGGATCCGACCACGCTTCCGGTTCGGATCGATCCGCGCTTCGAGCAACTCGTCGACAAAGTTCCGATCAGCACGACCGACCGTCGATTCACCTACGCCGCCACCTCGTCGCCCGATGGGGAGTCCTACAAGTTCAGTTGGTTCTACCAATGGCAGCCCAGAATATTGGACAGGATGAAGACGTCCGATTCATAACACTGTCGATAGGGCGTTCCGTAGTTGATAGTTGCCGGGGGCGTGCCCAGAGCGTGGGCTGAACCGGTTCACCTGGCAGCGGCCTGGTGCCACATCGCTCTGCGCTTCGACGCTGTCGAAGAAGGCGGAGTTGAGCGCCACGATGTATTGGAATCAGTACTCGCCATCCGACCAAGATCTCCCACCTCGCTCTACCGGTATCCCAAGCCCGTGTCGGTCAGGATTCGCGTCATGAGTGATGGGGGACACCAGCCTCTGGCCAGAACCCCGCGGTGGTGCCCGAGAAGGTGCGCGAGGTAGGCAAGTACGCCTACGAGTTGGCGGAGGCGCTGCGCGCGGCGTTGGACTCCACCGCGCAAGAGGTCGCTTCGCTGACCGATGGCGGCTGGTCCGGGGACGCTGCCAACGAATTCTCCGAGGGCTGGACCGAGGTCCGCGATGGCGGCGCCAGAATCATGACCGCCCTGACTGGTATGGCGGAAAAGCTCGGCGTCACTGCGGAAACCTATCAAGCACGCGATGAAAGCAACGCTGCCCTGAGCACTTCGAGTTTGGATCTGCCATGAACGCTCGGTTTTCGGTCGACCTGGATCATCTCGATGAGATCGTGGTTCGTCTGTCGGGTCTGGCCGGGTTCATCGGCGAGCATCTCGATGAGATCGATCACCGGGTCGCGACCCTGGCCGGTACTGGGTGGGAAGGGGTTGCGGCCCAGGCGTATGCCGATGCCCACACTCAATGGATCGCCGGGGCACGGGAGTTCGTCGAAGGTGTGAAGGATGTCAGCGACGCGGCGAGGGCGGCCCATGCGCGCTACACCACCGCCCACGACACGAACTACAAGATGTTCTCCCAGGGTAAGACACTTGGGTGTACTGGTTATCGACTGGCAGACCTACTACGACGCCGGCAAGAAATGCCACGCCCTGGCAACCGACCTCCGTGCCGCCGATCCCCTCATCGGCGCGTGATGATCAATCGTGACATGTGTCGCGCATCGTTTCAGCCTGAACCCGTGAAAGGGGTGAGATCATCTGGATTCAGTGTCCCTGTCGGGGGGAGTGTTTCGCGTAGGAAGGATCTACCTGCCTCCGACTGCTTCCACGCGGGGCCGCTCCGATCGGCCGGTGATGACGGGCGGGCAGTACCCGGTAGTAGGCCGGACAACCGGTGGCGAGCTAGAGGGGGCTGGTGGGTAGACCTTGCGCACCCAGCAGGGCGTGTCCACCGGCCCGTCCGTAAGAGTGTCCGGCGGAGCTCGCTCGAGCGGGCTGCCGGAGGCCAGCTCAAGCTGGATGAGATCGTCAGTGCGAGAGCGCGAGGAGTCTGATGGCGAGATCCGCTGGTATCTCTCCATCGACTGCGAAAAGCTCACTCCTGCTTCGAAATTGCTTTCGCTGTTCTCCCTCGACTCCGTGGTAGCGTCGCAAAATGCATAGCAATCCCGAACAGATGCATGCCGCGGCCGACCGGATATCGGCAAGGGCGAACGAGTTCTGGGACGACGTCGAGGCGTTGCGCAAGGAAGCCGATGACCTGATGTCTGCCGATTGGACCGGCGAGGCGGCCGATTCGCACGCCGCGCTGTGGACCGAGTGGGTGGATTCGGCACGGAAGGTTGCTGCCGCTCTCAGCGACGATGCGGCGTTGATACATCAGGCCGCTGACAGGTACGTGAAGACGGATACCAGCAACGCCGGCGACCTTACGTACGTTCAGTTCAATCTGGGCAATCAGTGATGTCCGCTTACACTGCCGACACCGACCGGATTCTGGCCCTAGTCGAGAAGGCTCGACGAATCGGCGAGCAGATCGAGCAACGTATCGCCGATGTCGAGCGCGAAGTCGCCGCGCTGCATATTGAATGGGAAGGCAAGGCGGCGGAGGCGCACCGGTCGAAACATGACACCTGGCACCGCGAGATGAATGACATGAAGACGGCGCTCACGGAACTCGAAAACGCCGCCCGCTCCGCTCGGGACCGATACCTGGCCAATGTTGCTCACAACCGGGGAATGTGGCCCTGATGGCGCCCATCACCATGGATCCAAGCGTCCTGTACAGCGCAGCGTCACTGTACGAAGCGGCCCGTAACGACGCCGACGGTGTCATGCGAACGCTCGCTGGGGCACTGGACAAAGATTGGGGCTGTGCGGGCAGCGACAGCGCGGGCCGCACCTGGGCCAGCAGTTATGACCCGGCCGCATTCAACGCCGTGGCCGCCGGAACGAATCTCGTCAACGCATTCGGCAAGCTCCATGACCTGATTGCGTTCACCGCTGCCAATCACGTCAATACCGAGAAGCTCAACAAGACGCCTCCGGAGCCACCGGATCCATCGCCCCCGGTCCTCGAAACTACGACGCCACCGATATTCAAGGGTGCATTCGGCGGGGACACCGACCCGCCGTTCGGGTGGGAACTGGTCAGCAGCTGGCTGCAGGGCCACACCTGGCCGAACGGAAATCCCGACAAGCTGAGGAGAATCGGAAAAGCGTGGAGAGACGCAGCTAAAGGGCTACGCAGTGCCAGCGATGGAACCGGACAGGCGTGGCTGAACCTGGAGGAGATCGCCTCAGAAGAACTGCCGCAGGCACTCGCTCAGATGGACCTGGTGTTCACAAGCGTCGAGACCGTCGCTACGAAATACGAGAGTCTCGGCAGCGCATGTGACGATTGGGCGCAGCAGATCGAAGACGCGCACCAGAAGATCCTCGCCATCCTCGCGGGCGCGCTCGGTGTCGGAATCATTGCCGGGGTTCTGGTCGGCATTTTCACTGCCGGAACAGGAGCCGTCGGGACGACAGCAGCAGCAGGGAGTTCCGCCGGCGCCGCCATCGTCACCGTACTCATCGCGTTCGACGCAGCCGCCGCCCTGGCCGCTGGTGTGACCGTCGCGGCGGGCGCAGCGGTCATCGGTGTGGCTACCGAACTGCAGCCCCTTCTAGAGGCCAACCCCACCCAGTTCAACGCCAGCACGAGCGCAGGCGGGGGTAACCACAACTATGTCCCCCCACCAAAGGGTGGGCTGCCGGGATTTCCAAAAGCGCAGCCAGTGAAGAAAGTTGGACCGCGGTACAGGCAGCGATGGCAAGACAATGATGGCAATCTCTATGAATGGGACTATCAGCACGGCGCTGTGGAGAAATACAGCAAGAACGGTAAGCATCTGGGCGAGTACGATCCCAATACAGGAAATCAAACAAAGCCACCCGACCCCGGTCGCGTACCCGGGCGGTGAGATCTCTGAGATCGAGCCAAGGGGCGCAGGCAGTCGAGGCCGCTGCGGGCGGTACTTATCACAGCAGTCGTCACCGAACCCTATTGGAGCGCAATGAACTATCTGGAAGCCTACGATAGGCAGTCCGGGTTCCTGGTCAACGAGTATCCGCTACGCGGCATCGATCTTTCGGAACTGAAGCTGTTGCTGAAGATTGATGAAGGTATCGAGATATATGGCTGCGATGTCTCTCGCGCACAGGTAAGCGAGCTCGCTCGATACATTAGCGAGCCGTTCGTGATAGACGACGCGTGTGACTACCAGGTCGGCTTTTACCGCGAGTAACCCAGCGCGCCCGAAGATCCGACCTTCAGGAGGCATCGTGGAATATTTGGACCAATGGAACGAAGAGCAGCGCCGAGCCGTAGCCGGATGGCGGCGCAAGAATAACGATTTAGGGCAGGCTCTCGCGCAGATAACGGTCCGAGTCGGGTCCCGTAATGGCGAGCTGGGCGTGACTGTAGACGCGCACGGCAAGGTAGCCGATCTGCGGCTCACGCCGCAGGCTCTCCGGCTCGGCGAAGTCCAGCTTGCGCGGGTGTTGTTGGAGACCATCCAGCGCGCACAATCAGATGCGGAGCAACAGGTAGACGCCATGTCGCGCCCATACACCGAGGATCCCGATGCCGCCGCCGCAATGCGGTTCCTCCGTCAGACTCTGGGCGAACATGCACCTCGAAGGCGACCATGAGATGCCCGCGACATTCCACACGCAGCCGCAGGTCAGAGA